>JBKJNL010000860.1:0-4489 GCA_046593615.1 Myxococcota bacterium
GTGGTTCCGAGATCGATGCCGACGTAGAGGGGTCCAACCATGCCCCGGTTCTAGCGGCTTTTGCGGGGCCGCCGTGTGGGCCGGCCCCCGACCTCTCGGGCCGTCTCCACGGCACGCAACGGGTGTCGCGCCCAAGGAACATGTCGCCTGGACATGGGGGACGTCACCGAGCGGTCCGCGGCCGCCCCGGGTAGTGTCCGGCCATGCCTGCGACGCCGTCGTTTTCGCCGCTGTGGATCGCCCGGCTGCCCCGCGTTGGCGGCGTGCTCGTGCCGCTGTTGCCGACGGTGTGGAAACCCGCCGGACCCGGCGTCGTCGCTTCTTTCTTTGGCGGTTTGTTCTGAGCGGTCCAACGCCCCCGCGCGCTGTGGTCCGGTGGGAGCGCGCCGTGCTTCACGTCGACATGGACGCATTTTACGCCAGCGTCGAGCAGCGCGATCGGCCCGAGCTGCGCGGCAAGTGTCTCGTCGTCGGCGGCACCGGCCGGCGCGGCGTGGTGTCGACTTGCTCGTACGAGGCCCGCAAGTTCGGCGTGAAGAGCGCAATGGCGACAATGGTGGCCAGGCGCCTGTGCCCGCAGGCGATCTTCGTCCCGCCGCGCCTCGCTGTGTACAGCGAGGTCAGCAAGCAGATCATGGCCATCCTCGGGCGCTTCTCGCCGAGCATCGAGCCCCTGTCGCTCGACGAGGCCTTTGTCGACGCCACCGGCACCGAAGAGCTGTTCGGTCCGCCGGTCGAGCTGGCCTGGCGCATCCAGAAGGCCATCCGTGACGAGGTGTCGCTGTCGGCGTCGGTGGGTGCTGCGGCCAACAAATACGTCGCCAAGGTGGCCTCGGACCTGAAGAAGCCCGGCGGCATCGTCGTCGTCGGCCCCGGCGAAGAGCGGGCCTTTCTGGCGCCGCTGCCCATCGAGCGCTTGTGGGGCGTGGGGCCAAAGACCGCCGAGCGTCTGCGCGCCGACGGCTTCGACACCATCGCCGACATCGCCGACGTCGACCGCGCTGTGCTGGCGAAGCGCTACGGCTCGCTGGGCGAGCACATCTCATCGCTGTCGCGCGGCGAAGACGATCGCCCCATCGACGACGACCGCGAGCGCAAGTCCCTCGGCGCCGAGCGTACCCTCGAGCACGACATCGTTGGCGCCGCCGCCGTGCGGTCACAGCTCGTGCCCCTGATCGACGAAGTGTCGTCAGGGCTGCGCAAGGCCCACCTGCGGGCGGGCGGCGTGCGCTTGAAGCTCAAGTACGCCGACTTCCACCGGACAAGCCGCGAAGTGGTGCTGCCCGAGCCGGTGCAAGACGCAGCGTCGTTGTCGGCGGCCCTCGAGCATCTCTTGCCAAAGGCCGACCTGACGCGGCCCATGCGCCTCGTGGGCCTCGCGGCCACGCACCTCGTCGAAGAGAGCGCGCTGCGCCAGGCCTCGCTGTTCGACCAGCCGCAGACCGAGAAGCACGAGGCCCTGGGGCGGGCCATGGACAAAATCCAGCAGAAGCACGGACGCGGCGCCATCGCCCGCGGCGATGTCCGCGACGTCGACGCGCTCGACCGCGGCAACGAGCACCTCGACTGACGGACCGGCCCTGGTCTCTCGCATCAGGGCCACGCGGCGCCAGATGACCTCGTCGTTCGCCTATCGAGGGCCCGTTCGTCTCGCTACGACCCGCCGATGATTGCCGTCCTCGCGCTCGTGCTGCTTGCTGCTTCATCCTCGACGGCGACACCGCCGGCGCCGGGCCCGCCGACGACGACGCCGGCGCCGGGCCCGCCGACGACGACGACGACGCCGACGCCGACGCCGACGGAGGCGCCAACGACGCGGCGGGCGCAGCGCATCGCCATGACCCGCATCGCCGCCGAGGGGGTCGACGCCGCCATCGTCCACGTCGTCGAAGACAGCGTGCTGTTCGAGCTGCGCAAGCTCGAGCGCGTCAGCGTCATCGGCCAGGACGAGATCCAGGCCATGCTCGACCTCGAAGCCGAAAAGCAACTGACAGGTTGCGCTTCGGGCGAGAGCTGCCTGGCCGACATCGCCGACGCGCTCGGCGCCGACATCCTCATCACCGGGGCCGTGGCCCGCGTCGGCGACAACGTCGCGTTCTCGTTGAAGCGCTTCGACCAGAGCACCGCCTCGCTCACCGGCAGCGTCAACCGCATCGTCGTCGCCGGTGATGGCGTCGAGCTGCTCGCCGAGGTCGGCCCCGGCGTCGAAGAGCTCTTTCCCGAGCTGCCGCTGCGTGCGGGGGCTGTGCGCGGGGTGGCGCCCGAGCTCGCGCGGCGGCTGTCGCCACCGCCGTTGCCACCGGCGCTGTTCTGGGGCGGCGCGGCCACGAGCGCCGCGCTGCTCGTGGGCGCGGGCGTGGCGGGCGGCCTGCAGGTCGTGTTCTACGACCGCTACAAGACCCTGGCGTCGTCGTCGTCGTCTTCGTCGGAGGGCATCAGCGGTGCCTTGCTTGTCGACACCGGGCGGAGCGCCCAGACCGCCGAGCTCGCCGGCTGGAGCCTGCTCGGCGGCGCCGTCGTCGTCGGCGCGGCCACGGCGATCATCATCCCGCTCGTCGACTTCGACGGCCTCGCTGACGGGCGCGCTGACGGGCTCGCTGACGGGCTCGCTGACGGGCTCGCTGATGGGGGTGCCCGATGAGCCGCGTGCTCGCCCGTTCCATGGTCGCGGTGATCGGGGCGGCGCTGGCAGCGGCCTGCACCGACCTCGACGTCGTCCCCGAAGACGCGAACCTCGTCTGCGGCAGCGCCGACGAATGTCCCGCCGGCTTCGTCTGCCGCGTCGAGAGCCAGCGCTGCGTGCGCGAAGACCTGCTGTCGCAGCCGGCCATCGCCATCGACGTCGCGGCGGTGGTCGAGCCGCCGCGCCTGTCGCGCAACGACCGGACCTCGATCGCCGTCGTCACCTTTGCCTTGACCCAGAAGCCGGTGACGCTCGCGGTGCTGCTCGACCACCGCCCCGACGATCGACGGGCCTTTGCCTGCGACGCCGACAACGCCCCCGCCTTCACCTGCTCCTTTGACCTGCAGGAGCACGTAGACATCGTCGACGGCGCCTACGACGTCCTCATCAGCGCCACCGACGCCGCCGGCAACACAACCGTCGACCGCGCCCGCGTCGTCGTCGACGGCACGGCGCCGGGCGTGATCACCGGCAGCGTCGGCGCGGTCTACGCGCTGCCCGCCGGCAGCCTGGCCAACAATGTCGTCGGCGAGGCCCGGGCGCTCGGACCCGCGGGGCGCGCCGCGGTGACGTTGCTGGTTGACGAGAGCGTCGTCGGCGCGAGCGCGGTCGTTGTCGACGCCGCCGGCGTCGTCGGCCCGGCTTTGACGCTGAACGACGGCCGCTCGGCTGGCGTGGTGCTGGCGTTCGACCTCGAGGGCAGCGCCGGCGGGCTCGAGGTGCTCGCCGACGGACCGGCTGCCCTGCGGCTGACCTTGCGCGACGACCTCGACAACGAAGCCACTGTCGACCTCGGCGCCGTCGTTGTGCTCGACCGCACCGCCCCCGAACCGGCCGCCGTCCTGGCCGAGACTGTCGACGCCGGCGGGCGGCACACGGGCCAGATCGTCTTTCACCGCGCGCCGACGGGCTCGCGCGCGACCGGCCCACTGCCGTCGTTCTCGGTGACGGCGACGTCGCCGGTCCGTTCGGGCGTGGGCGACCCCCTCGGGCTCGCTGCCGAGCCCGGCACCACGGTCTTTGTGACCCTCTCCGCCGACCCGGCCTCGACCTTTCTCGGCAGCGCCGGCGTTGGCGACGACGGAGCCTTTGCGGTGGCGCTCAGCGGCGTCGACGCGGCGCGGGTCTTCCTGCACGTGGTCGACGCCGCCGGCAACGTCGGGCCGGCGGCGGGGGTGCGCTTCATCGATTGGCTGGCCAGCTTCGGCGGCGACGATGCGCTGCGCAGCAGAAACCCCCACACGCTGTTCGTGACGCGCGACTTCGACGACCGCGCGCTGGCGCCGAACCTGGACTCGGCCATCCCTGGCGCCGTGCTCGTCGACGGTGATGTCGATGGGGGCGGGCTCGCGGTGCGCTCGATCTCCACGCTGCGACCGCTGCGCACGGCGCCGACCGGCGCGCCCGGAGCATCCGGCATCGCCGTCGGCTACCACGCGGCCCGCGGCCGGGTCTTTGCCCACGGCGGGCAGGGCGGCTTCGCGACCTTTGACGACACGTTGGAGCTCGTCGGCGACCGCTGGAACGTGCTGCCGCTCGATCCGCGCCCGCAACGCGGCGGCAGCTTCGTCTACGACGCGCTCGACGAGCGCATGGTGCTCGTCGCTTCTGACAACACCACCTGGGTCCTCGAGGGCGGCGTGGTCGACGAGCTGCGCTGGCGAGAGCTCACGCCGTCTTTGCCGGTCCGCAACGGCGCGGCCGTGTCGTTTGACGCGCGGCTGCAGCGGGTGGTGCTCTTCGGCGGCCAAGAGCCCTCGCAGGCCCTGACCAACGACCTGTGGGCCCTGGTCGACGACGTCTGGG
>JBKJNL010000866.1:0-3100 GCA_046593615.1 Myxococcota bacterium
CTTCTCGAAGAACTCGACGAGGTTCGCGTACAGCCCCACCTCGGGCATCGAGAACAGCGTGTCGGCCGACGCCAACGACTCGCTGCCGAGCCGCAGCTTGGCGTGGAAATACTGCGACTGGACCTCTTCGGCGGTGAGGCGGCGCAGGCCGTGAAACGCGCGGGCGACGCGGCCGTGGGTGTCCATCTTCAGGATGTGGCCGGTGCGTTTGTCGACGACGAGGCCGCGGATGACAAAGGCGGGGTCGTAGGCCAGGTCGAGGATCTCCTTTGGGTAGCCGGCGTTCTGCACGAGCCTCGCGATGGTGAGGTCGTATTGCAGCTGCTCCATCGGCGCTTTGTTGTAGATGGCCAGCGTGTAGTCCATGTCGAAGCCGACGATCTTGATGCCCGACAGGTCCATGTCGCGGTTGGTGTAGACGGCGCGCCCCGGGTCGAAGACGGCGCTGTCGGCACCGATGAGCTGCAGCAGGTCCGCGGGCAGAGGCGAGAAAACAGGCTCGGTCATGGGGCTGTCAACCTAGCAGGAGCGTCGGGCCATCCGACAGGGCCGGGCCTGGGCAGACCGCGCGGAGCGAAGTGGAAAAGAAAAAGGGCCCGCTGCTGCGGACCCCATCTCCAGACATCGAGATCAAGACCGACCAAAGCGGCCGACGTCGACGTCTCAGGCGCGCCACATCCAGCTGACCGAGCCGGGCCCGATCACGAGTGCGAGCAACGACGACGCCAGCAGCATGAAGAACATGTGCCAGAACATGAAGACGATGGTCTTCGCGGTGTCGGTGCCGTGGACGACCTTCACAACCTGGAACCACGCCGCGAGGCCGCCCATGAGCGCCAACAGGTCGCCGAGCGGCCCGAGGTACTGGGCGAACAGCCCGATGATCTGCATCAGCCCGAGGGACACGAGGCCGACCAGCGCGCCCTTGCCGAGCCCGCCCTTCAGGCCCATCGCTTTGCCGGCGACCGTCGGGGCGACGACCATCGACACCAGGGACAAGAGAATCGCGATCACCATCATCGAAGCCTCCTCCAGACAAAACCGAGCCGGGCGTCCTGGTGATTAGCAAACCACCGACGACCCTTCACCTTTCCGGGCCCAGGCGCGTGAAGCACGCGCGGAGTCCAGAAAAGCAAAAAGAGCGATGCCTCAGGAGTAGGCGCCGCCCGACGCCCGACCAGCCCCAGAGCTGTGAGCTCAGAAGCTCCAGTCGGCGAACAGCTTCTTCTTGAAGGCCTGAAACTCTTCGATCTGCTCGTGGGGGTTGTGGTCGGCGCTGCGCGAGGCGAGGTCGGCGAGGCGGAAGTTGATGGCCTTGAGGCGCCCGGCGAGCACGCGCGCGAGGGCGTACATCAACTTGTAGGCGACCGCCGGCTCCCGCAGCAGCAGGGCCTCGAGGTCTTTCCAGGTGATGCGCAGCACCGTCGCTTCGGTCGACTTCACCAGCGCCGAAGCCGACCGCATCTCGCGGGTCAGCAGGCTCATCTCGCCGACGACGGCGCCGCCCCCGTGTGTGGCCAGAAGGTGCACGGTGCCGTCGGGCAGCTTCTTCAGGATGTCGACCTCGCCGTCGGCCATCAGGAACAGGGCGTTGGCTTCGGTGCCTTCTTCGAACAGCCGATCACCACGGCTGTAGCGCTCGCGGTGCGAAATCATGAAGAGCTCGCGCGCTTCGGCGTCGGTCAGGTCTTTGCCGACGATCGATTTGAGCCAGGTGATGTGAGAAATCTCCACGGATGTCCTCGTCAATTCTTGCGCCGCCGCTCGGCAGGGTTGCGCTGGGAATACTTAGCAGTCACCCGCTCAAGGGGCGCGGTGAATCAAGAGATACCGCGCAGGACGCGGGCCTTGCCCACGCGACCGATGGCGACGATGAACGCTGCGGTGCGCAGCGAGGTCTTCTGCTCTTGTGCAACTTTCCAGATGGTCTCAAACCCGCGGACCATCTTCTTTTCAAGCTTATCGTTGACCTCTTCTTCGGTCCACGTGAACTGCTGAAGATTCTGCACCCATTCGAAGTACGACACCGTGACGCCGCCGGCGTTGGCGTAGATGTCAGGCACCTGCACGACGCCGCGCGCTTCGAGGATCGCGTCGGCCTCGGGCGTGGTCGGACCGTTGGCGCCCTCGACAATGAGCTTGGCCTTGATGTCGCGGGCGTTGTCTCTGGTGATGACGCCGCCGAGCGCAGCCGGCACGAGCACGTCACAAGGCTCAAGCAAGAGGGCCTGGGCGCTGCTGATCGGCTCGCTGCCAGGAAAGCCCTTGATGCCGCCGGTCTTTTTCGTGAACGCGATGGCGGCGTCGACGTCGATGCCGTCTTTGTTGCGGATGGCGCCGCTGACGTCGGCGAGGGCGACGATGCGCGCGCCCATCTGCTGCAGGATGCGCGCGGAGAACGTGCCGACGTTGCCGAAGCCCTGGATGACGACGGTGGCACCCTTCACGTCTTTGCCCTGGGCCTTGAGCACCTCGCGGGTGGCAATGGCGACGCCGCGGCCGGTGGCGGCTTCGCGGCCGAGGGAGCCGTAGAGCTCGACGGGCTTGCCGGTGACGACGCCGGGGGAGTGCCCGTGCAGCTTGCTGTACTGATCGTAGATCCAGGCCATGTGCTGCGCGCCGGTGTTCACGTCGGGCGCGGGGATGTCTTGCTGGGGCCCGATGATGTCGTGGATTTTGTCGACGAACACGCGGGTCAAGCGCTCGAGCTCGGCCATCGACAACGTCTTTGGATCGACGGTGATGCCGCCCTTGGCGCCGCCGTAGGGAACGTCGATCACCGCGGTCTTCCACGTCATCAACGACGCCAACGCTTTGACCTCGTCGGGGTCGACGTGGGGGTGGTAGCGAAGGCCCCCCTTGTAGGGGCCACGCGAGTTGTCGTGCTGCACGCGATAGCCCTGGAAGGTCCGGATCTCGCCGTTGTCCATCTCGATGGTCAGCCCGACCTTCACCTCACGCTGCGGCGTCTCGAACAGCTGCACGATGTGCGGCGACAGCTGCATGATCGCCGCGGCCTTGCGGAAGTAGAGGTTCGTGGCTTCGAACGCGTTCATGGGCAGGCCTTCCGTCGTCGAGACGCCGAACCTCTATCATCGGC
>JBKJNL010000938.1:0-8707 GCA_046593615.1 Myxococcota bacterium
AGGGCCGCGGCCGTGCCGGCGGCGACGGCGACGACGGTGAAGCCGGTGCCGAGGGTGACGCCGAGGTCGCGGTTGAGCTGCATCCACTGGTGCAGCTCGACCTGCACCGCGCCGCAGGCCCCGAGGCTCGACACGCCCTGCTGCTGGAAGTTGCCCTGGGTGCCGTCGACGTTGCCCGGCGGGCAGGTGCCGCGGTCGAGCAGGTCGGCCGAGGGTGCCAGGTAGAGCTCGCGGCCGATCATGGTGGCCAGGCCGACGAGGCCGACGCCGGCGACGCCGCTGTGCACGACCGCCGCCCACCAGCCCGGCGCTGTCGATGCTGGGACCGGGGCGACGTCGACGGCCACCTGTCCCTGGAAGGGCACGGTGAAGTCGACGTCGACGACGCTGCCGTCGCTGTGACGGACGCGGGCCTTGTGCGGGCCGGCGCGCAGGGGGAGCTCGGGGCGCTCGGGGCGGAGCCCGTCGATCAGCAGCTCGTCGTCGGGCACGAGCCCGAGCACGGTGACGCGTCCGCTGTAGGAGGCCGGGTCAAAGGCCTGCACGATCAAGCCGCGCAGATCGGCGATGGTCGTCGTCGTCGTCAGCGTCTTGTCGAACACCGACAACGGCGTGCCGTCGCTGCTGAACAACGCCAGGCGCACGTTGGCGAACGCGGTGTCGCCCTGCGCCGGTGCGGCCCGCTCGGCCTTTACCCAGAGCACTTCTTCGGCGCCGACGGCGGTGGCGGCGTGCTCGAGGCAGGCCATGGTCTGGCCGCAGCGGGCGGCGCCGTCGGGGGCGTTCACGTCGGGCACGGGCTTGAACGCGCCCTTGAGCACGTCTTGCAAGACCTCGCCGATCTCTTTCTTCACGCGGGCTTCGTCGGCGCCCATGCCGGCGGCGTCGATGGGCAACACCGCGGTGTTGGCGAGCGACGATCCTGCGGCGGTCATCGACAACGCGATGAGCCGCCAAACGCGAGACCCGGCGCGAGCAGCAGGGGTGCGGGAGCGAAAGACGGGGGCGGCGACAGGCATGCCCAGGGGTTCTAGCGCGTGCTGACGGTCGGCACGCCGTCGCCCTGAAACAGCGACGTGAAGTACTCGCTGAACAGCCGTTGCCCGATGGGGTTTTCAAAGACGGCGAAGTGTCCGTCGGTTTCGAACTGCACCATGCACACCGTCTCGGGCTCGCCGGCGTCGCTCTGCTGGTTGCCGCTGACGCGCTCGCCGACGGTGCCGATGCCGAGCAGGTCGATGGCGGGCGGCAGGTCGAAGACCGGCTCGGCCAGCGGCAGGTGAAAGGCGCCGGCCATCGCGGCGTGGTTGCGCCGCGGCGTAAAGCTGTCTTGCAAGCCCGAGGTGACGACGAGGTGGCGGGGCGTCGCGCGCTGGGTCTCTTGCCAGCGTGCCCCGTAATTCAGCGGGTCGGCGGCGTCGACAAAGGTCTGCAGGATCGCCGGCACCGGGTGGAAGAGGTCGATGTCTTCGTCGTCGGGCATGCCGAGCACCAGCCGCAGGATGTCGGCAATGGCCGGCGGCGGATCGACCTTCTCGACCATGCTCGACGCAAAGCCGCCGCCCGCGCCCGAGAGCAGCGCGCCCCGCAGGCGGATCTCCATCGGGACGAATTGGCCACCAACAATGCCACCCTGGGAGTGGCCGAAGTAGCCGATTTGTTGATCGTTGAAGCGCACCTGATCGGTGGCCTCGATGAAATCGAGGTCGCCGACGGCGGTGACCAACTGCACTTTTTCCAGTGCACTTTGGCGCCAGTTGTCGCGACCGGCCAGTGGGTTGAAGAAGTTGAAGGTCAAGACGTTTTCTTGTCCTTCGCGGTAGCCGTCGCGCCCGAGGTGCAGGGGCTCGCTGATGGCCAACATCGCGGCGCCCGCGGCGGTGATGTGAAAGGCCTCGCTGCCGGCGCGGCGGCCGAGGCCGCTCTGCAGGTCGCCGCCGGTGCCGTGGCCGTTGATGACGACGGGCCAGCCGTCGGCGGGCATCTCCCGCTTTGGCACCGTCAGCACAAAGGCGACCTGCTCTTCGGCCTGCACGGTGGGCGACGCACCCATGCCGTCCACGAGCTCGGGCCCGTCGTAGACGAAGCCGCCCGAGGAGCCGTCGAAGCGATCGTAGGGCGGCTCACCGGCCTGGAAGCGCGCGAGCGTGATGACGCCGTCGTAGATCGTGTAGGGGTCGCGGGCATCAAAGGCCCGGCGCTGGATGCCGCTGATGGTGGGCACGAGGGTCGCGGCGGCGGCGTAGCTCGAGAGGAACTGCGGCAGCGTGTCTTGCGGCGTGACCTTTTGCACGAGCGCCACGTCGTCGATGACCAGGCCGAGGTCGGACGCGAGCTGCTGGTAGACGCGGCAGTCGAGGTCGTTGACGTCGGCAGCGGCCTTGAGTGCGGCGGCGTCGTCGGCGCATTCGAGCAGCGCGCGCAGGTCGGCCGACGGCCCGAGCGGGGCGCCGTCTTTGCGGTGGGCGGCCGAGGTGACGACGAGGGCGAAGGGTCCGGCGGGCACCACGCCTGGCAGGAAGTTCACGGCCACGGTGCCCGGCGGGTAGAACGACGTGCCCTCGGGGTAGCTCTGCCACTCGATGGGCAGCCGGCGCTTGCTGTCGAGCTCGACGACGAACAGGGCGGCGGCGTCGTCGACGGAGGCCGCGGCGTCGACCGGCAGGGTGCTTTCGTCGACGGCGCCGCTGCCGCCGCCGCTGCCGGGAGGGGCGGTGTCAGCGGCGATGCGAAAGGCCAGCGTGCTGTTGCGCGAGTAGCCGGGGGCCAGCTCAAAGATGGCCAGGAAGTCTTCGAGGGTCTGCGAGTTGTAGGGGTTCGGAAAGGTGCTGAGGTTCAGCGTGCCGTCTTTGCGGACCATGATGTCCGACGGCCACGGCGCGTCGAGGAAGTCGGCGCGCGCGTCGGTGGGCAGGGCAAAGGCGACGGGGGCTTGCGCCGGCGGGTCGGGGACGCAGCCGCCCGCGCCACCGAGCACGGCGCCGACGAACACCGCGCCGCCGAACACGGCGCCGAACCCGGTGACAACGGCGGCGCCGAAGAAACGGCCCGCGAAACCAGCGGCGGGAACGACCTTCGGGAAGCGAGACCTGACGACGACAAAGGGGGCCGGGAAGGGCATGCCGACAGCATGGCAGACACGGCTCGCCAACGCTCGCTGGACAACCCTCGCAGGTCTGGGTACGCAGGGGCCGTCAGCGACGACGATGGGCGCATAACTCAGCGGTAGAGTATTACCTTCACACGGTAGGAGTCGCAGGTTCGAATCCTGCTGTGCCCACCAGCCGACGCAGGTCAGACGCAGCGAAAACCCAGGGATATCCCTGGGTTTTTTTTCGTCAGTCGTCGCGGTGGCTACGGCCTATGGCCGTTCGTCGACGCCGATGTCGCAGAGCGAGCCGATGGGACGCGCGTCGTTGTCGAAGTCGACGGCAGGACAACCAACGAGCGGAGCCGCGTCGACGGCGACGGACCCGGCGTTCACATGAAAGCCGTCGGCGGCGAACGCCGGGTTCACGCCCACGAGGCTCGTGCCCGTGACGCAGGCGCCGGAGGTGTTCGTGGCGTTGCCGAACAAGATCGACGACGTGATGGTCGTGCTCACGTTGCAGAGGGCGCCGATCGGATTCGCGCCGACGGTGTTGAAGCGAAACGCGCCGCTCGAGCCGGCGAGGAACGCGACGCCGCGCACGCTGTTGTTGCGGATGACGGTGTTCTCGACGACGTAGGCGCCGGTGAGCTCGAGGCCGCCGGCGACGTTGCCGGTGACCGTGCTGCGCTCGATGGTGGCGCTGGTTCCGGCCCGCACCTCGACGCCGAACAAGTTGCTCGGCCCCACGGTGGCGGCGATGAGCACGATGCTCGAGCCGGCGTCTTGCACCCGCACCGCGCTCTGGTTGTTGCCCGAGTTTCGAATGGTGAGGCTCTGCACGACGAGATCGGCGCCGCCCAGAATCGTGAACGTGGCGGAGTTGTTCGCGCTGCCTTGAATCACGGTGCCGGCGCTGCCGACGACGGTCAGGCTCTTGTCGAAGTTCGGGTCGTCGTTGAACGTGCCCGCGGCAACGATGAGCAGGTCGCCGGCGAGGACGGTGTTCGATGCCTCGGCGGCGGTGATGGTCGTGAAATCACCACCGGCTGCCGCGACGACATGGGCCCGCGCGGCGACGCGGCAGATGCTCGGTGCACCGCCACACTGAAACCCGGTCTCAATGGCACAGGCACCGTTGCAGCCGTCGCCGGTCGCCTGGGCGCCGTCGTCACACTGCTCGCCTCCGAGCACGAAGCCGTCGCCGCAGGCGGGGGCGCGGCACGCGGTCAGACAGCCGTCGTTGTTGTTCGTGTTGCCGTCGTCGCAGCCTTCGTTGAAAGCCGGATCGGTGACGAGGTCGCCGCAGAACGGCAGCGTGCAGTCGGTGCGGCAGGCATCGGGCGCGGTGTCGCTGTTGCCGAGCCCGTTGTCGCAGGCTTCTCCGCCGGCTCGGACGCCGTCACCGCAGACGGTCACGCAGGTGGAGGGAGCGCCCGTGCAGACAAAGCCGGGCTCCGGGTCGCATTGGTCGTTGCAGCCGTCGCCGTTTTCGAGGTCGTTGTCGTCGCACCGTTCGTCACCGAGGACGCGGCCGTCACCGCAGTTGGGCGTGCAGAGCGTCGGCTCGGCGCCGTTGCATGTCCAGCCGATCTCGACGCGGCAGTTGGCACCGCAGCCGTCGGCGGTGGCGCGGTTGCCGTCGTCACACGTCTCGGGTCCACGAATCAGGGTGTCGCTGCAGACGGGGCTGCACACGCTCGGCTCGCGGGCGTCGCACAGCCAGCCGATCTCCACGTCGCAGGCGCCGTCGCAGCCGTCGCCGATGGCCACGTTGTCGTCGTCACACTGCTCGTCGCTGCGCACGGTGCCCTCGCCGCAGATCGGAGCGCACACGCTCGGCTCGGCGACGCCGCAGTCGAAGCCTGTCTCCACCGAGCAGTTCGCGGCGCAGCCGTCGCCTGGCACAACGTTGTCGTCGTCGCAGCCCTCGGTGCCGCGCACGAGGGTGTCGGCGCAGATGGGCGTGCACACGCTGGGCTCGCCGGTGCAGCTCCAGCCGGTCTCGATCACGCAGGCGTCGCTGCATCCGTCGCCGGCACCGGGGCTGGAGTCGTCGCAGCCCTCGCCACCGCGGATCAGGCCGTCGTTGCAGAGGGGCGCGCACGTCGTCGGCTCCTGGCCGTCGCAGGTCCAGCCGGCCTCGACCGTGCAGTTCGCGGCGCAGCCGTCGTCGATCCCGTTGGCGCCGTCGTCGCAGGCTTCGGGGCCGCGCACGAGGCTGTCGCCGCACTCCGGCGTGCACACGCTGGGCTGACCGGTGCAGCTCCAGCCGGCCTCGACCGCGCACGCGTCGCTGCAGCCGTCGCCGGCACCGGGGCTGGAGTCGTCGCAGCCCTCGCCACCGCGGATCAGGCCATCGTTGCAGAGGGGCGAGCACGTCGTCGGCTCCTGGCCGTCACAGAGCCACCCGGCCTCGATCGTGCAGTTCGCGGCGCAGCCGTCATCGACCGCGTTGGCGCCGTCGTCGCAAACCTCGAGACCGCGCACGAGGTTGTCGCCGCAGCCCGCCGTGCACACGCTCGGCGTGCCGGCGCAGAGGAAGCCGCCCTCGAGCCGGCACCGGTCGTCGCAGCCGTCGCCGTTGTCGAGCCCGTCGTCATCGCATTGCTCCGGACCCACGAGGAGCCCGTCGGCGCACAGCGGCGTGCACGTCGTCGGCTCCTGGCCGTCGCAGCGCCAGCCACTTTCGATGGTGCAGTCGCTCGCGCACCCGTCGGCGCCGGCCACGCCACCGTCGTCGCAGACCTCAGTGCCGCGCACGAGGCTGTCGCCGCAGTCGGTCACGCAGAGGCTCGGCTCACCGGTGCACAGAAAACCGGTCTCGGTGGTGCACGTGGTGCTGCAACCGTCGTCGGCTGCGGCGTTGTCGTCGTCGCACTGCTCGACGCCGGAGATGGCGCCGTCGCCGCAGATGGGCGCGCAGAGGCTCGGCTCGGCGACGCCGCAGTCCCAACCTTCCTCGACGAGACAGTCGGCGGAGCAGCCGTCGTCGGCGACCACGCCGCCGTCGTCGCAGGTCTCGCCGCCGCGGACGAGGTCGTCGGCGCAGATCGCGGCGCACACGCTGGGCCCGCCTGCACACAGCCAGCCGGGCTCGAGGGCGCAGACGTCGTCACAGCCGTCACCGGCGAGCTGGTTGCCGTCGTCGCAGCCTTCGCTGCCGTCGATGCTCTCGTCGCCGCAGCGCACGCAGACGCTCGGCGCACCGTCGCAGCTGTAGCTCGGCTCGACGGCGCAGGCGCTGTCGCAGCCGTCGCCGCCGGCGGTGTTGCCGTCGTCGCACGCCTCGATGGCCTCGATGGCGCCGTCGCCGCACGTGAACACGGCGTTGAGCTCGATGGTGAGCACCTCGACGGTGCCGCGCGCGGCGTTCACCGTGGCCTCACCGCGCGCGACCACGACGGCGGCGCGCGCGGCCGCGACGGCGACGGTCACGTCCTGGTCGATGAACGCCTCGGGCAGCAAGAAGCCGGCGCTCTCTTCGCCGCTCGCGAGGGGTGCCGGCGGGTCGGGCGCCAGAACGGTGAGGGGCGCTTCGCTGGCCGCGCTGAGCGTAAAGGCGAGCTGATCGACCTCGAGCAGGGGGTCGAAGACGACCCGCACGTCGAGGCCGGTGTCGGCTGCGGGACAGGCCGTGATCGCCAGCGACGCTGCGAAGCAGGCGAGCAGGTGAGCGTGCTTCACAGTTACCTCAGGTCAAAGGTGCCGAGAGTTCCCACCGGTTGCGGCGGCGCAGGCTGGGTCACGAGCACCGCGGCGAGGGCACCGCCGGCGACGACGACCAGGGCCGTGCCGCCGATGGCGGCCCACACCACGGGCTGCGCAAAGAGCGAGTCGTCCTCCGTCGCCGCGGGCAAAGGTGCAGGTGGAGGCGCGGGCGGGGGGGCCTCGGCGACGGCGGGCTCCGGCGCGGGCGGCTCGGGTGTGGGCTCAGGCGCAGGGCCGGCGAGCGCCGCCCGCTCGCTGGCGAGAAGCTCTTCGATCTCGGCGCGGTTTTCGGCTTCCGGCTCTGCCGTCAGGTACCGCTCCAACGCACCGATGGCCTCGGTGTGGTTGCCGAGCTGGCGATGGCACTGCGCGATGTTCACAAACAGGAGCGGCGCCGGCTCAAGCTTGTAGGCCTTTTGAAACGCCTGCAGCGCTTCGGTGAATTCCTTGTTCTCGTAGTGGGCCTCGCCCTTGGCATAGAGCGCCATGGCCTGTTCCTGCTTGCCGGCGGCCGCCGGGCTCGCGACGAGCAGGGGCGCGCATCCCACGATGACGAGCAAAGCCAGGTGCTTCATGGTCACTTCTTCTTCTTCTTGAAGGGGTTCACGAGCGCACCCTCTTTGAGGGTACCGTCCGCAGGTGGCGTCGGCTTCTTCTCGACGACTGGCTTCGTCGCCGCGCGAGCCGGCGAGAGCACGACGCCGACCCTGGTGCCCTCCTTCAGCACGACCTGCTTCGTCGCGGGCAGGTAGCCGTCGTGGCGAAACGTGATCCTGGTGGCGGCCTTTGACGCCGGCATGGGTCGGGTGAGCGGCGTGACGCCGATCGCCTCGGCTCCCACGAACACGGCTGCGCCGGCCGGAATCGACGCAAAGGTCACCTGAACATCGCTGGCCATCACGGGATCGGGCGCGGGCGGCGGTGGCTCGACGACGGGAGGCGGCGGCTCGACGGGGGGCGTCGGCTCGACGACGGGGGGCGGCGGCTCGACGGGCACGGGCGGCTCGACGACGGGCGGCTCGACGACGGACGGCTCGACAACAGGCGGCGGCGGCTCGACGACGGCGACGATGGTGGGCACGGGCTCGCCGCCCGTGAGCGCGAGGGTCGCACCGGCGATGACAACGACGATGACGGCGACGGCGACCGCGGCGGCGGCGAGCAGCTTGCCGCGCGAGCGGGGAGCTGCGCCCGGCGTCTCGCTCGAGGCGGGGGGCCAGGCCGGGAGCACCGGCTCGAGGAGCGCTCCCAACGCAGCGGGCGGAGGCTCCTCGGTCGACGAAGCGAGCGACGTCGTCGTCGTCGTCGTCGTCGTCGTCGTCGGCGGCGCCTCGGGCTCGTCGAGCTCGAGGGGCGGCACCTGACCAGACGTGAGCGCAGGCGCATCAAAGGGGGACTCGGCGACGACCACAGCGGCGGCGAAGCGCGAGGCCATGGCTGCTCGCGGCGGATCGAAGCTCGGCGCTGTCCCTGCGGCGGGTGCATCGAACTGCGAGACCGGCCGCGGTGTCGCGGTCGAGGTCTCGGGCGTTCCATCGGCGACGACGGGCGCTTTGAAGAAGAGGACCGCATCCGCCGCGGCGAGCGTCGCCGCAAGCGCCGGCGCGGGTCCGGCAAGCAGTCCTGCGGCGGGCGACTGGAGAGCTTGCGAGTCGGTCGCGGCCAGCGACAAAGGCGACAGCGACAAAGGCGACAGCGACAAAGGCGACAACGGCGAAGGGGACGGCGACAAAGGCGACAACGGCGAAGGGAACGGCGACAAAGGCGACAACGGCGAAGGGGACAGCGGCGAAGGGAACAGCGATCGGGTCCCGCACGGGCTCATCGCCGCTGGCGTCTTCGTCGCTGTTCCCTTCGCCGCTGTCCCCTTCGCCGTTGTCGCCTTTGTCGCCGTTCCCTTCGCCGTTG
>JBKJNL010000303.1:0-5226 GCA_046593615.1 Myxococcota bacterium
GGCGGTCTGAAAAGCATCCCAGTCGACCCACGAGGCGGGCTCGCCGAGGCTGGCCACTTCGCGGTGCGAGTCGCCGGTGATGCCGGCGGGCTCCCAGGTTCCGTCGACGGTGCCGGAGCGCGCGCTGGCGCTCATCGCGCGGCGCGGTTGGCGGCTGCGATCGGGGTCCCACAGGCGCAGGATCTCGGACTGGGCCCAGATGTCGAGGGCGCCGCCGGAGGCGGGGTGCAGCGGGTTGCCCTCGATCTTGGTGGGGCGGCCTTCGTAGGCGGTGACGACGACGCCGACGCTGCCGTTGCCGCGCGGGTGCACCGAGGCGTAGCGCTGCGCGAGGCCGGGGATCACGTCTTCGGGCTGGTGCGTGTACGGGAGGATCTCTTCTTCGGGGCGGCGCACGCAGGCGGTGGAGAGACCGGCCAGGGCGATCGACGCGCCGGCGATCTTCAGCACGTCGCGGCGCTGCAGGTCCGTTAGCGGGGCGGTGCCCGACGGGAATTCAACGTCTTCGTCCTGGACCTCGCCAGCCCGGTGCTCCATCGAGCGCCAGTACCTGGGTCCGTTGTTCTTCTCGGCCTCGGCTTTGTAGGCCGCGCGGAAGGGAGCAAAACGATCGAGCTTGGACATGGGTGCTCCTGATCTCCTGACCGGCTCAGCGGTGGCAGCCGGTGCAGCCGGCGGTGGCGCGGACGTAGAAGCCTTCGTGGCACTTCTCGCCGTCCCAGTTGCAGTGGGCCGCGCCGCAGGTCTCTTCATCCGCGTGCCTGTTGCAGACGGACTCGGGGACGACGGTGCGAACGTTCTTGTGACCCGGCGGCTCGAGGTGCGTCGCCTTTTCGGCGGCGACCTTGAGCCAGGCTTCGTCGGGCTGCCACGCCATGTTGGTCAGCTCGCTGCGCGGGCGCAGGTTGGGCGCAGGGTTGTTGTGGCAGTCCATGCACCAGCTCATCGACAGCGGCTGCACCTGGTGCACGACGACCATCTCGTCGACGCGGCCGTGGCAGGTCACGCAGCCGATGGCCACGCCCTGGTGGAGGATGTTCGTGTGCCCCGAGTGCGGGAAATAGACGTAGTCGGGGGCCTTGTGGATGCGCTTCCACGGGATGGGCCCGCCGTCGCCCGCCGCGGTGCCGTCGCCCCAGCTCTCGCGCAGGGCAGCCAGGCGCGGCGAGTCCTTCTTGACCTGCTTGTGGCAGTTCATGCAGGTCTGCGTCGGGGGAACACCGGCGCTGTACGTGCGCTCGACGTTGTTGTGGCAGTAGCGACAGTCGAGGCCGAGCTCGCCGGCGTGCAGCTTGTGGCTGTACGGGATGGGCTGGTGCGGCTGGTACCCGACGTCCGTGTGGAGCGGCGAGAACCAGTACCAGACGACGAAGGTGGCGAACCCGCCGAGCACGGCCAGCACCGGCGCACCGATGCGAGGAATGTCGTTGGTCCACTTGGGGAAGATCAAAGCCATCTGCCGACCTGTGCTTCCTGGTCGGCCTGCTGCGCAGGCCTCACCGGGTCTTCGTTGACGTCGCGGCAGCTACACAAGGTTCGCTCGTCTCACAACGACGAAGTTGTCTGCGCCCTGCGGCAGGCTGGTTTGATTCCCGCGTTTGTCGTCGACGATCGCTGCTCGCCGTCGGCATCTGGAATTTCTGCGACAAAATGCCGCGCGCGGTGCTTGCGCTGATCGCTGCGTCGAGGTGCCGCGCTCGTCGTCGATTTCTTCTCTTCGCATGTGCGTCTGACGAGGTGGTCTTCGGCTTCGTCGTTGCGGGGTTCGTCGGGGCTTTGTCTGCTGCGAGCGCTTTCGTGTCGCTTTGTCGACGCCTCCGGCGGGGCCCAAGGGGCCCTCCAGAGCCAGGGCCCCCTGGGGACCCCCGGGCTCTGGGCAGCCTGTCGTTGTCGTCGACGCGCGCATCATCGACTCGGTTTTTCGCCGCGGCAGCTCGTTGTGCCCCCGATCGGGTTCGGCGAAAAAGGAGTCGATGACGTCGCGGGTGGTCGTCGGCGACCGCGCAGCGGAGAGCTCGCTGGAGCTCGATGGTCGTCGGCGACCGCGCAGCGGGTCGAGCTCGCTGGAGCTCGGTGGTCGTCGGCGACCGCGCAGCGGGTCGGGCTCGCTGGAGCTCGGTGGTCGTCGGCGACCGCGCAGCGGGTCGAGCTCGCTGGATCTCGGTGGTCGTCGGCGACCGCGCAGCGGGTTGAGCGCGCTGGAGCTCGGTGGTCGTCGGCGACCGGGAGCGGTCGAGCTCGCTGGAGCTCGATGGAGCGCATCTTCAACGACGACGGAAGCGGCGGCTACTCGACGATCTTCAGCTCGACGCGGCGGTTCTGGGCCTTGCCCGCTTTTGTCTTGTTGTCGGCGATCGGCTGCGTCTCGCCGAACCCGTCGGACTCGAGCCGCGCCGCCTCGACGCCGCGTTTGACCAGCGCATCGAGGACAGCCCGGGCCCGCTTCTTTGACAGCTCGAGGTTCTTGCCGTCGTTGCCGTCGGCGTCGGTGTGGCCCTCGACGCGTATCTTTTTCACCTCGGGGTGGGCCTTCATGACCTGGGCGATTTGATCGACGAGCGAGAAGCTGCGCTTCTGGATGGTCGCCTTGCCGGGGTCGAAGAACACCGTCTCCTTGAGCTCGATGCGGTCTTTGGTGATGACCACCAGCGACTTGCCCTTGTCGGGGCAGCCGTCGCCGTCGTCGATGCCGTTGATGGTCTCGGGCTCGCTCGGGCACTTGTCGTCGGGGTCGGCGATGCCGTCGGCGTCGCTGTCTTTGCAACCCAGCAGCGCCGGGATGCCCACGACGTCGGGGCAGCGGTCGGCGCTGTCGGCGGTGCCGTCTTTGTCGCCGTCGGGGCAGCCTTTGGTGGCCGGCGGTCCGGGCTGATCGACGCACAGGTCGTCGATGTCTTTGACGCCGTCCTGGTCTTTGTCGTCTTCGGG
Organism: Myxococcota bacterium; assembly: GCA_046593615.1. Lineage (GTDB taxonomy): Bacteria > Myxococcota > UBA727 > UBA727 > VGSZ01 > VGSZ01. The sequence goes on from JBKJNL010000303.1 coordinate 2,929, forward strand.
GCAGCCCTGGCGCGACACGATGCCGGGGACGTCGGCGCAGACGTCGACGTCGTCGGTGAGGCCGTCGCCGTCTTTGTCGGGAGGCGGGCAGCCCTTCCATTGGGCCTTGCCCTTCACGTCGCGGCACTCGTCGTCGACGTCGACCACCGCGTCGCCGTCGTTGTCGGGGTCGGGGCAGCCGTCTTCGTCCTGCCAGGCGTCGACGTCTTCGGCGGCGTCTTTGCAGGCGTCGCTGCCGTCGGGGAGGCCGTCGCCGTCGTTGTCGCGGTCGGGGCAGCCGTCTTGGTCGTCGTGGCCGTCTTGGTCTTCGGGCTCGTTTTCGCAGGCGTCTTTGTTGTCGTCGATGCCGTCGTCGTCTTTGTCGTTGTCTTCGATGCCGTAGCGGACGCCGGCGAACAGGCGCAGGTCGGGGGAGCCGTAGCCGGCGCGCAGGCCGGTGCCGATGCCGCCTTCGACGGAGAGGCCGATGCCGGTCTTCCAGCGGACGCCGAGCAGGCCTTCGAGCGGGTTCTGCAGCCGGACTTCGTCGGCGTCGCTGCCGTCGACGAGGCCAAAGGGGTTGCGGTCGGCGGTGGCGCCAAAGAGCTCGCCAAAGACGAGCAGGCTCTCGGGGCCCTGGATGAAGCGGTTCAGCTCGTAGCCGACGCCCAGGCGGTAGACGAGCTCGGGGTGGATCGCGAACTGACCGAGGAACTGCGTGGGCTGGCGCAGGCGGTAGGCGAGGTTCGCCGCGGGGCGGAAGCCGGCGATGTTCGTCGACACCGCGACCTCGGGGATGAAGGCAAAGGCGCCGGGTCCTTCGCCGAGGTAGTCGCCGCCGTAGCGGTACTCGGCGCCGTCGGCGTTGAAGCGGATGCCGCCGGCCGTCGGCAGCGAGATGGTCGGCAGGATCGCCAGCGAGACGAAGTGCACGTCTTCGCGCAAGAGCCGCACCTTGGGGATCAAACGCAGGTCGCCGATGCCGACGCCGGCCAGTCCGTCGGCGACGCCGGTGACGCCCTGCAGATCGAGCGGCACGTCACCGCCCAGCTGCACCAGCGTCAGCGGCAGGTCGACGCCGAGCGAGACGTAGTCGAACAGGCCGATCGTGAAGAGCGCGTTGCCCGAGAGCTTGTGGGCGACGATGGCGGCCACGACGTCGCCGCCGCCGTCGCGCACCACCAGCGGGTTGAGCGCGTAGTTGAGGACCAGGCCGGCCTGAAACGCCAGGTGGCCGGGGATGGCGCCGCCTTCGGTCACGCCGAGGCCCTTGTCGTCGATGGGGGCGCGGAAGCGATCGAGGGGCAGCGTCGTCGACGTCTCCTGCGCCCGCGCGGTCGACGCGAACAGGGCAGCCAACGACAAGCACAATGCGGCGATCGAAAAAGGGCGCATCGTCGTCGGTAGCACGGCGGTTCTGGCCTCTCCAAAACGCGGCGAAACGCCCGTCCCGCTTCAAGCCGGTTCATGCCGGTTCAAGCCGCTTTCAAGCGACGCAAGCCTGGCGCGAACGCGAGCGGCTCCGGCCCTTGCGCGTCACATCCGCGCCTCGGCGGAATATTTCCCGAAAGCAGCCCGCGCCCCTTGTCGTGGCCGCAACCGGCGTTTTCACCCGCGATCAACTTGCAACGGACGAGGCGCTTTGCCCCACATCCACGACGTCATCCCGCGCCCGGAGGCTGGGGCGGGGCGGCACGCGGGTTGAAGCAGAGAGAGCAGAGACCAGAGACCAGAGACCAGAGACGAGAGCTGCAGGAGATCCCATGAACCCGATGAACAAGACCCTGGGCCTGGCCCTGCTCACCGCCACGTCGTTCGTCGGTCTGCTGGCCGGGAGCAGCAACAAGCCGAGCGGCGGTCACGGCGCCCTCGCCAAAGACCTCAAGCCAGCCCCCGCGATCCCCCGCGGCAAATAACGCCTCGGGCAGAGTCCCGACGAGTCCCGACCAGTTCCGACGAGGGAACGGACGCCGTCTCTCGGTGGCTGCGCGAGCGCCGCGCCTCTTCGAGACGAGCAGGCACTGCCTCGCCGACAAGCACGCAAAACAAAGAGAGCGCCGCGGGGCGCTCTCTTCGTGGTCACGGGTGTGACGCGTCGTCGACGTCGTCGACATCGACGTCGACTGACGGGCGTCAGCTCACTTGCCGCCGGCCTTTGCAATGATCTGATCGGCGATGGCGTTCGGCACCGGATCGTAGTGGCCGAATTCCATCGTGTAGCTGGCGCGGCCCTGGGTGCGGCTGCGGATGGCGTTGGCGTAGCCGAACATCTCGGCGAGCGGCACGTGGGCCGAGATGACCTTCATGCCGGCGCGGTCT
>JBKJNL010000030.1:0-2816 GCA_046593615.1 Myxococcota bacterium
CGAGGGACTCGAGGGTCGACAGCTCGCTGTCGCCGTCGGTCTCGAGGATCAGCGCCGCGCCGGCGTTGCGCGGAAAGCGATATGGTGGATTCATGACCCGTACGGCTTCAATGCTGTCGTGGTCCATGTATTCGAGGGTGCGCGGCAGGATCCCGCGGGCGAGGATCGCGCTCACGGCTTTGACGGCCGGCTCGGTGCCGGGGAACACCGCCAGCGCCGTCTGCACGTGGCGCGGGTTCGGCAACAGCTTGAGCGTGATGCCGGTGATGATGGCCAGCGTGCCCTCGCTGCCGGTGATCAAGCTGGTGACGTCGTAGCCGGCGACGCCCTTTGTGGTGCTGCGGCCGGTCTTGATCCGCTCGCCCGTGGGCAACACCGCGTCGACGCCCAGGACGTAGGTGCCGGTGACGCCGTACTTGAGCGCGCGCGGGCCGCCGGCGTTGCAGGCGACGTTGCCGCCCAGGGTGCACCACGACAGCGACGCCGGATCGGGCGGATAGAACATGCCTTCGGCTTCGACGGTCTCCTGGAAGCCCTGCAGGATCACGCCGGGCTCGACGCGGGCCAGCAGGTTCTCCTTGTCGATCTCGACGACGGTGGTGAGCCGATCGAGGGCCAGGACGACGCCGCCGTAGACCGCGACGCAGCCGCCGGATTTGCCCGAGCCGGCGCCGCGGGGCGTGACGTAGACGCCGGCGTTGGCGCACAGCTGCATGACCTTCTGCACCTGGTCGACGTCGCCGGGGCGCACGACGACGTCGGGCAACGACGGCGCCAGGTTCGGCGTCTCGTCGTGGCCGTGGCGCTGCAGCGTCTCTTCGTCGTCGACGGCAAAGCCCTCGCCGACGACGTCACGCAGGCGGGAGATGAAGTCTTTCGGGAGGGGCTTTCTCACCCCCTGGATCTATCAGCCCGCTCGCCCGTCGGCGTTCCCGGCGCTTCCGGCGCTCTCTCCGCGCTCAGGCCCGCTCTGGCAGCGTCGCCGTCCAGGCGTTGACCTGCGCGCAGACCCACGCCGGCGCATCGAGAGGCAGGTCGTGGCCGGCGGCGTCTTTGCCCGTGCCTTCGTGAAGCTTGAGAGGCAGCGCCAGCCGCTTGGCGATGGCTTCGCTGCAGCGCCACGACACCAGGTTGTCGCCCACCGAGGCCAGCACGAGAGCCGGCACGTCGAGGCGGGGCGGGCTCCTCACGCGGAGGGCGGCGCGCAACTGGCCGACGAAGTTTTTCTTATTGGGCACTGTGTGCGTGGCGATGGCGGCGTAGCGGTCGGCGTCTTTGTCGAGGTCGCCCTGGTGGCGCGTCAGGCCCAGCAGCATGCGTTCGCGCGCCCGCGGCGCCATGAACGGCGCGCGCGCGATGTGCGGCCAGTTGCGAGGCTGCATGCGGTGCCACAGCGGCGACACGTCGCCGAGCGAGCTGTTGACGATGACGCCGCCGACGAAGTCTTCGGGGTGCTGCGCCAGCCACGACAACGCCACCATGCCGCCGAGGGAGACCGCGAACAGCCCGCAGGGCTCGCCGTGCCGCTCTCCCAGCGAGGGCACGACGGCCCGCAGGCGCACGCGCATCTCGTCGACAAAGGCAGCGATGGTCTCGGGGACGACGGCGTCGTTCTGCGTGCCGAAGCCGGGGAGGTCGAGCAGCACCACCTGCGTCGGCGCTGACCCAGGACCCTGCACGTGGGCCTCGAAGAACGACGGAAAGTCGAGCCAGTGGCGTTGCTCGCGAATCAACCCACGCAACAGGACCCAGCGCATGCAGCCTCCTCTCACTGCGTCGGCGACGACGCAAGCACGACGACGCCAACGACGGCGACCACGGCGCCGATGAAGGCCCGGGGCTTGATCGATTCGCCCGACAGCCGCGACAGGGCGATGGCCCACAGCGGCGTCGTCGCCGACAACGTCGTCGCCACGCCCACCGGCAGCCCCTTGGCGCCGATCGAGCCGAGCCACACGCCGCCCAGCGTGCCGACCAGCGCCGCGACCACGACGCCACCGAACACGGGGCGCTGCAGCAGCGGACGCAGGCCCGGCAGCGATCCAGTGATCAGGGTGGCGACGAGGAGCCCGACGGCGCCGACGCCGAGGCGCAGGGTGGCGACATGCACGGCGGCGGCGTGATCGAGCACGTGCTTGGCGGCGACGTTGGCGCCGGCTTGCGACAGCGCGTAGAGCACGCCGCCTACGACACCCGCCCAGGCCGTCGACGACGACAACGCCGGCCGGCCGTGGGCTGGATCGGCGGTCAGCGCGGCCGCAGTTTCGCCGGGGCGCACCAGCACGACGGCGAGGCCGGTGAGGGTGATGGCGATGCCGAGCACCGTGCGCAGCGTCAGCGGCTCGTCGAGGATCAACGCCGCCAACAGCGCGGTGACGACGGGGACGAGGGGAATGAACAACACGCCGCGGGCCGCGCCGAGCTTCTTGAGCGCCAGGAAATAGCCGGTGTCGGCGATCAGCAGGCCGAGCAGCGCCGACAACACCAGCCAGCCGATGTCGTCGTTGATCGGCGGCAGGCCCACGCCGGTGACGAGGCAACCGAGCAAGAAAAAGGGCAGGGCGATGACGCTCTTCACGAGGTTGAGCGCGTGCGGATCGACGCCGGCGTTGCCGCGCATCACCCGGGCGAACGTGACGCTGGCAAAGGCCCAGGTCAGCGCGCAGCCGAGCGAACAGGCGACGGCGATGCTCGGGTTCACAAGCTCCCTCGAGTCACGACGTCAGCGAAACAACAGGCGCGTGACCCGCGTCGCCGGTTGGCCGGTGAGCGTCAGGGTGAAGCCCTCGCCCTGAAAGACGCGGTCGCCGACCACG
>JBKJNL010000354.1:0-3732 GCA_046593615.1 Myxococcota bacterium
ACGACCAGCGAGCGGAACATCGCGCCCGAGCGGCTGCGCAAGACGACGGCGTTGGCCGAGAACGCGACCAGCTCGGCCTTTGGCAGCTTCACGTCTTCGGCGGCGAGGACGGCGCCGGTTTCGCCGTCGACCGCGCGGGCGGAGACGATGAAGTCTTCGCCGGCGTCGGCGACGCGTCCGATGATGAGGCCGCGGGCACCGGCCAGCTTGCCGAGCTGCAGGGCCTGCTGGTCGTCGACGGCGCCGGACTGCTGCAGCGCCAGCTCATCCATCAGCTTGCCGATCTGCGAGCGCTCGACGAGGCCGAGGCGGTGATCGCGGGCCAGGTCGGTGACGACGAGATCCGAGACCACGAGCCCGAGTGAGCGCTGCTGGGCTTCGGCGCCGACGTTCTCGAAGGGCACGACGGCGAAGCGCTGATCGCGGTGATCGCCCGGCAAGCGCTTCAACGGAATCGCCAGGGCATCGGCCAGGGCCCGCATGCGGGCATCGAGACCTCGGGCCTGCAGGGCCGCGTCGCGGGCCTTTTTCTGCTCGGCGGCGGCGGCGGCTTCGTCGGCGGCGGCTTTGGCAGCGGCGTCGGCGGATCCTTTTGCGTCGGCGGCCGCGGCGTCGGCGGCGGCTTTGGCGTCGGCTTCGGCTTTTTGTTTCGCTTCTTCGTCGGCCTTTGCTGCGGCGGCTTCTTCGTCCTTGGTCGGCTTCTTTGCGGGCTTCGCCGCCGCGGGCTTGGCGGCGGGCGCGGCAGATCCGGGGGCCTGGGCGAGCAAAGCCCCTGAGGCCAGGCCGGCGGAGACGAACAACGACAGGGCGAGGGGAGCCAGACGCGTCATGAGCGACCGTTCTAGCACGAGCCGTGCGCTCGACGGCGCTCGACCCCTCCTGCGCCGCCTCGTGCGACCGCCTCGCCCGACCGGCCGCCTCGCTTGACGTGAGCCGGGTCAACCGGTGTGAATGGAACCGACGCGGCACCGTCACAGCCGTTGGAGGTCTTTTTCCATGAGCGCTTTTTCCCCGTCTTCCTCGACCGCCTCTTCCTCCAGGAGCCTGTTGTCGCGCACCGCGATCGTCGCCGCGGCCTTTGGGCTGTCGCTGGCGATGGGCTCCACCACGCTGCGCACCCTCGCGGGCACGCCGACCGCCAAGCCCGCGGCGACCAAGAGCAAAGAAGACATCGCCGCCTGCTCGCGCATGTGTGAGGTCGCCGGCGACGCCGAAGACAACAAAGCCGCGGTCTCGCGCTGCCAGAAAAAGTGCCACGAGTGATCGCCCGCGCTGATCGCCCGCGAATCGTGGCGCCCCGATCCGGCGTCGTCGATGTTTCGTCGGCCGCGGCGACGTCGCTTGTCGCTCCTCCCTCGATGATTTCTCCTCGTGAAGCGGAAGCCAGCACGTGCGCGATGATTCGTCTTCGGCGATGCTGCCCGGCATGCAGCGCGCTTTTTTTGCCTCCGTCGTCGTCGCCGTCGTCGCCCTCAGCGGGGCCCGACCGGCCGCCGCCGAGATCGACTGCGCCCAGTGCCGCGCCATCTGCAAAGACGCCAAGCGCTACCCCGACGAGCTGAGCCCCGAGCTCGGCGTCGCCGTCCAGCACAAGACCCCCGAAGCCCGCGCTGCCTTTGAAGACGGCCGCACCCACGACCCCGGCCTCGGCGGACAAGACGCCCGCCGCGCCGTCGCCAGCTACAAAAAAGCCGTGCTGCTCGACCCCGAGAATTCGCAGTACCGCAACCACCTCGCGGCGGCGCTGTTGACGACGGGCAACGCCACCGAAGCCGTCTACAACCTCGAGCAGGCGATGCGCCTCGTGCCGTCTGAGCCGAAGTACTTCGTCAACCTCGGCTACGCGCTGCACAGAAAAGGCGACGAGCAGCGGGCGCTCGTCTGGTACATGCGCGCCCTCCTGCTCGACCCGCGCGACAGCCGCGCCCGCCTCTTCTCGGGCTACGCGATGGAGCTGCTCGGCATGGAGCAAGAGGCGGTCATGGAGTTCCGTCGGGTCCTCTTGCAAGAGCCCGACAACAGCGGCGCGCGGAACGCCCTCAGCCGCCTCAAGGTGCCGACGTCGGCGCCGCCTGTGCCGCCCTCGCTCACCGACAAATGAGCAGGCCCGCTTTCCCGGCGCACGAAGCCGGCGCACGAAAGGCAGTGGCGCAGCTCGTGGATTTTGCCTAGCAGCCCAGCATGCGCAGCTCCGTCGTCGCCCGCCTCTTTGCCGTCGTCCCCGTTGGCGTTCTTGCGGGCATTCTGGTGGGCATGGCTGCGCTGCCGGCTCATGCCGAGAGCCAGACGTTTCTCGGCTGGCACGAAGGCGGGCAGGTCAGCTACCTCACCGCCGTCGTCGACGCCGCGCGGCCCGCCGTGGTGCGCGTCTGCCGCGTCACGGGCGACGACGTGCCGTCTGCCTGGCCGCCGGCGCTGTCGGTGGGCCCGGGGGTGTTGTGTGCCGACCTCTCCGACGAAGCCGCCGGCGCAAAGGCCATCGACTTCGCGAAGCACGAGGTGGCGGCCAACAAGCCCGTCAAGGCCTCACCGTTCGGCCTCAAGGTCGACCTCGTCGTCGACGGCACGAAGCACACGCTCACGGTCTCCGACGGACCGGACAAGAAGCTGGTGCTGCCCGTCGTCGAGAGCGCCGAGCCGCTCAAGCTGTCTGAGGTCTTGTGGCGCAAAGACGGCGGCTCGGTGGCCATCGCCCTCGAGCAGACGAAGAAGCCGGAGCCAAAAAAGGCCGGAACCCGCACCGTCGTCGTCGCCGACACCACCGCGCTGCTGACCGGCGGGCCCGCGGGCCGCAAGCTCGCCCAGGCGCGCGAAAAAGCCGCCGCGGTGCTGTTGAAGAAGCGCGACTGGTCCGGCGCCGGCCGCGTCCTCGACGACGCCATCGCCGCCGACGCCAGCTACGCACCGGTGCGCTACCAGCGCGCCGCCGCCGAAGCCCAGGGCGGCATCGGCCGCACGGCGATGATCGAGAACCTCACCTGGCTCAAAGCGTCAAAGGATCCGGCGGCAAAAAAGCTGATCGATCAGGCCAAGACGGATCGCGTGTTCGACGCCTGGGCCGGCGAGCCCGAGGTCCGCGAGCTGCTCGGGTTGCCGGCGGTGTCGACGATGGATGTGCCCACGCGCCTCCTCGAGCGCTCGGCCTCCTGGACCCTGCAGGGCGCCAGCTGCAAGTCGCCGTGGGTCACCCTGATGTTCCAGAAGGGCACGCCCAAAGGCGGCAAGGGCACCCTCGAGATCGCGGAGAGCTGCAAGGGCAAGAAGACGAAATCGAAGCAGCCCTTCGCCTGGACGCAGTCGACGGCGGGCTCCTTCGACGTCGTCACAAAGGCCGTCCAGGCCGGCACCGTCAAGGTGCCCGCCGCCGCGACCCTGGTGCTCGACGACAGCTACCAGCAGCTGAAGCTCCGCCCGACGGCGGCGGCCGGCGACGAGACCGTGGGCACGTTCGAGCCAGGCGCCGCGCAGCTCGACGACAGCACGCTCTGAGGGCTGACCAGGCTCGGCTCGACGGGCTGGGGTGCCGACGCCACAGGTGGGAGCGCGGATCACCTTCGCTCTTGAGGCAGAGTGGCCGGAATCGAAAGCTGTCACTAAGCTTTGTTCAACAGGCACCCGATCTCTCGGCGCTTTTGAGACGGCGACCCCGGCTCGAACGCCCGCGTGAACGGAGGCCTCGCTTTTCAGGTGGAGTGTGATACACCCCACCGCCACTCCAGGTTGTGCATTGCG
>JBKJNL010000440.1:0-5079 GCA_046593615.1 Myxococcota bacterium
GCCCTGCGGCACCGCGATCCGGTCATTGTCACCAGCGCCGCGCGCGTGCTCGGCAACATCGGCGATCGCCGCGCCGTGCCGAACCTCATCGAAGCCTTCAAGACCGAAGACCCAGGCGTGGGCGCGGCCGTGGCCCGCGCGCTCGGGCAGCTCGGCGACGTCGTCGTCGTGCCCTGGTTGATCGCGGCCCTCGAGCAGGGCTTCTGCGTCGAGGCCTGCGCCCTGGCCCTGGGCACCCTCGGTGATGCCCGGGCCCTGGCGGTGCTCAAGGCGCTGTCGTCGTCGTTATCGGCTGGGTCTGCTGGGACGAACACGGCGGAGGCCAGGGTGCGGTTGGCCGTCGCCCAGGCGCTGCACGCGCTGCAAGAGCGGGCGGGCTGATGGTCGAGCGTGGCCAGGTCCTCGAGCGGATGACGACGGTGACCGGGCCCCAGGGCCCGCTCGAGGCCCTCTGGCAGGGCGGCGGCGTCGGCGACGTGCACCAGGCGCCCATCGTCTTGTGCCCGCCCCACCCACGCCTGGGCGGCAGCCTCGACAGCCCGGTGCTCGCCGAGCTCGTCTGGACCCTCGGCCATCGCCGACACCCGACGCTGCGCTTCAACTACGCCGGCTGCGGCGCCTCCCACGGCAGCGCGACCCTGCCGGGGTTGCCGTCGTCGGCGCCGCTCACACAAGACGAGCTGCAGCCCCTCGTCGACGACGCCGCCGCGGTCATCGCCCACCTGCTGGCCTCGACCGGCGAGCGCACCTGCTTCGTCATCGGCGTCTCCGTCGGCGCCCTCGTCGCTGCGCGCCTGGCCATCCACCACGACGCCGTCGCCCGCGTGGCGCTGGTGGCCCCGCCCGTCGACGTCGGCGTCATCGACGCCGCCGGCCTCGACGGATCGGGCGTGCCGTGGCGCGTCTACGTCGGCTCCGACGACACCTTTGCGCCGCTCGATCGGGTGCAGGCGATGGCCCCGCGGGCGGTCGTCATTCCGCACGGCAACCACGCCTTTTCGCGCGGGCTGCCGCAGCTGGCCCGCGCCGTGGCCGACGAGCTGTCGCCCCCGCTCGAAGACGGCCTCGAGCTCGCCCGCGAACCGCGGGGCCGGAAAATTCCTTAACCGTCCGGATCTACGTCGTTATTTGTGCATCGAGCGCGGGCTGCCGTGCACGAAAATCGGGGCTCATTCGGTTGATCATTTGGGAACGGCAGGCGATGTGCCTCGCCTCAGCAGGAGTCAGGTCATGGCATCAGGCGTCAACAAGGTGATCATCGTCGGCAACCTCGGGCGCGACCCTGAGGTCCGCTACTCGCAGGCCGGCATGGCCATCTGCAACTTCAGCGTCGCCGTCACCGAGCGCGTGAAGGACGGCGATGCCTGGAAAGAGGCCACCGAGTGGTTCCGCGTCGTTGCCTTTGGCAAGACCGCCGAAACCGCCGGCCAGTACCTGCAGAAGGGCCGACAGGTCTACGTCGAGGGACGCCTGAAGACCTCCAAGTACAAGGACAAAGAGGGCGTCGAAAAGACGTCTGTCGAGGTCCTGTGCAACCAGCTGACGTTCCTCGGCCAGGGCCAGGGCGGCGGCGGCGCGCGGCCCGGCGGTCCCCCGGGCGCCCCGGGTGCTCCCGGCGGCAACGCCCGCCCCGCACAGGGTGGCGGCGGTGGCGGCGGCGACGACGGACCCCCGGCCTCCGACGGCTTCATCGACGACGACCTGCCGTTTTGACGGATGAGCTGACCGCGGTCCGCTGCCCGCGGTCCGCTGGCCGCGATCGTCAACCCAGGCGCCCCGGCTGCCCTGCAGTCCGGGGCGTTTGCGCGACGAGCAAGCGGAACGAGCAAGCGCGTCGAGCGAGCTCGTCGAGCGTGCCGGTGACGAATCGGTCGAGGAATCAGACGAGACCCGTTGCCCCACGCCACGTCGTCGACGACACAGGGCCATGGCCCGACCGATCCACGACGAAGCCGAATCCGAAGCCAACCTCGACCGCATCAACGTCGACGAGAACGGCCGCTTCATCGAGGCCGAGGCCGAGCGCGAGCCGCGCGGCGAAAAAAAGAAGCGCGCGATCCAGCTGGAGAAGCTCGGCGAGGCCCTGATCGAGCTCAAGCCGGGCCAGCTTGTGCGCGTGCCCATGCCCGACGACCTGCGCGCCGCCGTCCTCGAGGCCCAGCGCCTGCGCATCCTCGCCAAGCGGGCCATGCACGGCTACCGCCGCCAGGTGCAGCTCATCGGCAAGATCATGCGCAACGTCGACGCTGTGCCGATCAACGCCGCCCTGGAGTCGATCCTCAGCGAAGGCACGCTGGGCTCACCGGCCTTTGCCCTGGCCGAGAAGTGGCGCAGCCGCATGTTGCTCGAAGGCGACGCGGCCCTCGAGCCCTTCGTCGGTGAGCACCCCGCCGTCGATCGCACGGCGCTGCGCCAGATCGTGCGGGCCGCGCAGGCCGAGAGAAAGAAGCAGGCGACGCAGCCGCAGACGCCGTCGACGAACCAGAAGAAGCTGTTCCGCATGCTGCGCGAGGTCATCGAGCCCGGCACCGGCTTCGACGCTGCCGATGGCGTTGCCAACGACGCTGCTGATGAACTTGCTGATGACGTTGCCGATGACGTTGCTGATGAGTCTGGCGAGGCGTCGGCCGAAGCTGGCCGGCTTGATTCCGCTGGCGACGTCGACGAGAGTCCCCGGTCATGAGCAGGTACTCCGGGTCCTCGGGTGGTGGTTCCGCCGACAACGCCAGGGATGACGGGGTCGACGCCCTCGTCGACGCCATCACCGCCAAGGTCGCCGCCCAGCTCGGCGTCAGCCTCCAGACTGGCTCGGCGGGCGGCTCGGCGGGTCGGTCGGCGTCGTCGTCGTCGTCGTCTGGTTCCAGCGCGCGCGGCAACGGTCCGGGTGCGTTGCCGAGCGGCGACGCCGGCACCGACCCCAACAGCGTGTGCAACGCCACCGACGCCACCTGCACCGGCTGTGGTTACTGCACGACCCGCAAAGAGGGCGTCGTCGACACGCTCATCTCGATCGGCGCCAGCCGCTTCGGTTCGGCCGCCGGCGGCAACAAGCCCAAGGGCGACATCGCCGGCATGATCGACCACACCATCTTGAAGCCCGACGCCACGCGCGCCGAGCTCGAGAAGGTCTGCGAAGAGGCCCGCAAGTGGCACTTCGCGACCGTGTGCGTGAACGCCAGCAACATCCCGCTCGTGGCCAGGCTGCTGGCCGGCAGCGGCGTCAAACCCATCGCCGTGGTGGGCTTTCCGCTCGGCGCGATGACGGCGACGGCAAAGGCCTTTGAGGCCCGCGAGGCCGTGAGAAACGGCGCCCGCGAGATCGACATGGTCATCAACATCGGCGCGCTGAAGTCCAAGGACTACGGCACCGTCTCCGACGACATCTGCAAGGTCGTGTTGGCGTCGCGACCGTGGCCGGTGAAGGTCATCCTCGAGACCGCCGGGCTCACGCAAGACGAGAAAATCATCGGCTGCGCATTGTCAAAAGCGGCCGGCGCGGCGTTTGTGAAGACCGCCACCGGCTTCGGACCCGGCGGCGCCACCGTCGAAGACATCCAGCTCATGCGCAAGATCGTCGGCGACGACATCGGCGTGAAAGCCTCGGGCGGCGTCCGCTCCACCGAAGACGCCAACAAGATGTTCGCCGCCGGCGCCGATCGCATCGGGGCCTCGGCCAGCGTCGCCATCGTCACCGGCGCCAAGAGCGACGCGAAGTACTGATTTCGAACGACTTGTCGGCTGCGCCGACGTCGTCGTTCGAATCAGCACGTGTGTTTTGCCTTGCAGGCGGCCTGGGTTGCGCCTCGCTTCGCTCGCGTGAAGCCGTGGGGTCTGCCTCGCTTCGCTCGCGTGCAGCCGTGGGGTGCGCCCCTGCTTCGCTCGCGTGCAGCTGTGGGGTCCGCCTCGCTTCGCTCGCGTGAAGCCGTGGGGTCCGCCTCGCTTCGCTCGCGTGAGGCCGCGCATCACTGGTCGGCAGTGTGCAACCAAGAAGTTGCGCATCGTTTGTGCGCTCAGCCGGCGGGCACCTGATCGACGACGACGAGGACGCCGCCGACGACGACGACCGCGACGGCGCCGACGAAGCCGAAGAGCAACGGCAGCTCGTTGTCGATCACGTGGTCGCCGCTGTCTTGCTGGGTGTTGATGGCCAGGGCGATGCCGGTGCCGGCGGCCGTGATCATGCCGGTGAGGGCGGTGCCGGCGCCGACGTAGGAGAGCCAGGTGATGGGCGCCGCCGTGCGCGTCGTCGACGGGGCCGGCGTCGTTGGCGTGGCTCCGGCGGCGATCAGGGCGTTGCGGGCGTCGGCGTCGACGACCACCACAGCCCGGCGCAGGACGTTGCCGTGCTTGTCGAGCAGCTGGGCCGTCAGTCCCTCGACGGGAATGCCCGAGAAGCGGTGGCGGGGCTTCACCCAGGCTTCGCCCTGTCCGGCTTCGACCGCGGGGCGCTCGACGGGGGCGCGGGCGACCTCGGTGCCGTCGCCGTCGACGAGCAGGAAGGTCTTGCCCAGGCCGAGGTCGTCGACGATCGCCAGCTCGACGGCGACGATCGTGGCCGGTGGAGACGGGGCCGGTGGAGACGGGGCCGGCGCGTCGCGCGCGATCGGCAGGGCGACGGCGGCGGCACGGGCCACGAGCGACAGCGCGCTTTCGGGCAGCGTGCCCTCGGCCTTGACCCGCTCGTAGGCGACGTCGTCGACGGGCATCAACATGCCGGGCTTCACGCGCACGGCGACGGCGTAGGAGCGCTCGGCGCGATCCTTGTCGCCGTCGATGCTGTGGCAGCGGCCGCGGGTCCACCAGGCGCGGGCCACGCCGTCTTCGTCGAGCTGCCCGGTGGCCAGGGCCTGCTGGGCCAGCTCGACGCACTTCTTGTGGATGCCGGCACGCAAGGCGGCTTCGGCTTCGGTGAGCGGCCCGCCCGACGGTGTCCGCGTCGGCGCTGACGGCGCTGGTGGCGACGACGACGCAGGAGACGACGATGGCTCGACCCCGGGCGGTGCGGGCGGTGCGGCGGGCGGTGCGGTGATGGGTGCGGCCGGTGCGGTGACGGGTGCGGTGACGGGTGCGGCGGCGGCG
>JBKJNL010000623.1:0-6627 GCA_046593615.1 Myxococcota bacterium
CAGCCGACGCAGCCGACGCAGCCGACGCAGCCGACGCAGCCGACGCAGCCGACGCAGCCGACGCAGCCGGGCACTACGGCAGGTTGGCGATCTCGATGAACTCGAACCGGAAGTTCCCGGTTCCCTCGCCGTCACACCACTCGGTGATGACGACGCCGTGGACGTTCGGGATGTTGGCCACGCCCGGCGTCGCCTCGGTCGTCGCCAGCTCGCTCCACGAGGCGTCGTCGCCCGCCGCCTGACCGATGCGCGCGTAGCACTTCTTGTCGACGACGCCGCTGCGGGCGGGGCCGTCGACGATGTCGCCGTTGGGCGCGACCAGGGTGAAGCGCTCCTGCCCGTTGATGATCGGCACGCCGGAGTTGGTCTCGGCATTCACGTAGCGCGCGCCGGCGCCCAGCGAATCCCAGAAGCCGGTGAACTCGGCCTGCGTGGCGTCGCGCCCGAGCACCAGCACGTCGCCGACGTCGAGAAAGATGCCCGCCGGCAACACCGTGACCTGCTGGGCCACCGCCTGCTCGCGGTTTTCAATGCGGAAGCCTTCAAGCGAGAGGCCGACGCCGGGTTCGCCCTCGCCTTCGCCCTCGCCTTCGCCCTCGCCTTCGCCCTCGCCTTCGCCTTCGCCGCCCGGGGGCTCGCCTTCGCCTTCGCCGCCCGGGGACTCGCCTTCGCCCTCGCCAACGGGGCCGTTGGGGTCGAAGCAGCGGTCGGAGAAGCCGTCACACAGCTGCGCACCGGGGCAGTCGGAGGGGCTGGCGCAGTCTTCGGGTGGGGCCACGCACGCGCCGTCTTTGCAGATCTCGGTCTCGCTGCACTGGCCCTTCTCCTGGCACTCTTCGTCGACGCAGATGCCCGCGCGGCAGAAGCCACCGCTGCATTGTTCGTCGTCGGCGCAGCTCACCGGGCCGTCGACGCCGGCGTCGGGGGTCACGCCCGCGTCGGGCTCGGTCGCCGTCGGCTGGGGACACCCGGCGACCCCCGAGAGCGCGGCGGAAAAGGCAACGGCGACGACGACGATGGGCATCCAGCGCATGCCTCACCATGACCGATCCCCGGCGACGTGCAACCGTGCTGCCTCCCGGATCAAGCAGGTCCCCCGCGACGTCGCAGCCCGACGACGCCGGCCGACCGTTGGAGCCCCTATGCAGCGCCGTTCCTCTGTCGTCGTCGTCGTCGTCGCCGCCTCCTGCGTCGCTGGCGTTGTTTTCGCGCCCGCCGTTCGCGCCGACATCTCGCCCGGCGTGCTCATCGCCGGGCCCGGGCTGGCCCCGCCCGACGGCGCCGCCGCCAAAGCGCTGCGCATGAGCCGCGAGCACGTCGTCATCGAGCTGCACCACACCCGAGACGGCGCCTTTGCCGTCGTCGATGCCACCTTCTGGATGACCGATGTGTCGACGAGCGTGACGACCAAGAAGGAGAACAAGAAGCAGCCCGCGACGTCGCTGCAGATCACGTTTCCCGGCGACGGCGTGATGGTCGGCGGGCAGTACGTGACGCACCCGAAGCTCCACGGCTTTCGCGCGTTCGTCGACGGCAAGCCGGTGGCCAGCAAGGAAGATCCAAAGACGTTCAAGACCCCCGCGGGCCCGCCGGGCAGCGGCTACACGCGCAGCCGCATCGAGACCTGGCACGTGTTTCCGGCCACTATCGACGACGACACCGTCATCCGCGTCCGCTACGCCGTCGCCGCCGATGCCGTCGGCAACGAAGAGCAACACGCCTACGCGTCGCTCCAATACATCCTGCACAGCGGTGGGCCGTGGGCCGGCACCATCGGCGAGGCCGTCATCGAGGTCCGCGCCGCAAAAGCCAACGGCGACAGCGCTGTCGACCTCGACAAGACCAGCCTGCGCACCATGGCCATGGCGCCGGTCAGCCTCGTCAGCCTGCACAGCTACGGACCACCGCCGCCGGTGCTGCCGGCCGGCGCGGTTCGCACGAAGAACGCCATCACCTGGACCCAGAAGGAGCTCGAGCCGGGCGACCGCGACGACGTCGAAGTCGTCTTTCCAAGCGCCGGCACCTGGGACCGCTCGCCCGGCCTCGCCGCCCGCATGGAAGCCGCCGCCCGCGGCTGACCCGTCTCGTCAACCGCGGCGGGGAACGTGAACCGCGGGCGACCGGAGTCCGTATCCTCTGGCGATGGTGCCTGTGCTGCTCTCGCTGTCGCTGTTGGCCGGCTTCGTCACCGAGACCGTCTCCTACGGCCCCGATCCCCGGCAGAAGGTCGACGTCACCCGCACCGACGACGTCGCCGCCCGCGCCGCCTCTGCGCCCGTCGTTGTGTTTCTGCACGGCGGCGTCTGGCAGAGGGGCGACCGTGCCCAGTACAAAAACGTCGGCTCCGCCTTTGCCGCCCGCGGCTTCGTCGCCGTCACCGCTTCCTACCGCTTGATCCCGGCGCACCGCTGGCCGGCCCCCGCCGAAGACGCCGCCAGCATCGTCGCGCTCGTGAAGAAGCAGGCCGCCAGCTGGGGCGGCGACCCAAGCCAGATCTACGTCGTCGGCCACTCCGCCGGCGGCCAGCTGGCCATGCTGCTGCTCTACGACGAGACGCTGTTGGCGAAGCACAAGCTGACGCCGAAAGACCTCAAGGGCGTCGCCGTCCTCTCGGGCGTGTTCGACCTGCAAGCCCCGCTCGACGAAGCCCAGGCCGACGGAGGCTTCGGCCGCTTCGTCGCCCCCGTCTTTGGCAGCGACGTCGCCGCCCTGCGCGCGGCATCGCCGCTCGACATCGTCAAACAGACCGGCACGCCCCTGCTCTTCATCACCGGCACCGCCGACTACGGAGCCATGCGCGCCCAGACCCTGGCCATGTCGCGGGCCCTCGTCGCCATCGGCGAGCGCGCCCCCGTCGTCGTCGTCGACGGCCGTGACCACTTCGCCCTCGTGGGCGAGATCGGTCAGCCCGGCGATCGCACCACCGATGAGATCGTGCGCTTCTTGCGCCGCCACTGAGCAAGCAGCAGCGTCGCGCCGCACACGACGACGCCGGCCTCGTCGCGGTCGTCGCTGGCGCAGGCGCAGCCGGGGTCGACCGCTTCGCCTTTGCCTTCTGCACCTACGCCTTCGCCTTCGCCTTCTGCCGCTTCGCCTTCGCCTTCTGCGCCTCCGTCTTCGCCTTCGCCTTCTGCGCCTACGCCTTCGCCTTCGCCTTCGCCTTCGCCCTCCGGTTCCGTGAGGCCAAAGAAGTCGAGGGCCGCGCGGCTGCCGCAGAATTCGACGTCGACAAAGAACGGGGCCGCGACGCCGCACGACGGCGGATCCACCGGCACGCCGTGGTCCATGCCGGCGATGACGACCTGCTCGACGACGTCGACGCCGCCCACGGTCCAGGTGCTGACCGTGCGATCGCCGGCTGAGCCCACCTGGATCGACGACGACGTCGGCGCCGCCGGCAGGCCGTGCAGGCCGCTCCATTGCAGGGCCAGGGCCGCGCTGTTGTCGCTGTCGACGGTGCCGTCGTCGGCGCCGTGAACGATCAGCAACCGCGGCCACGGTCCGTCGGTGGCTGTGTCGTGGTCGACGTGGTCTTCGACGAGGGCGGCCCACTCCGACTGGCTGCGCGTCGGCGGGCCGCTCAAGCAACCAAAGGCCGCGCCGAGGCCGACGCCGCAGCGGTAGGGCACGCCGGCGAACGAGGCGCCGGCCGCAAACAGCGTGGGCTCGGCGGCCAGCAGCACCGCGGTCATGGCCCCGCCCGAGCTGAGGCCGGTGACAAAGACGCGGTCGGCGTCGACGTCGTGGCGGGCCATGAAGCTCAGCACCATGTTGGTCAGCGATGCGGTCTCGCCCTCGCCGCTGTCGATGTCGTCTTCTTCAAACCAGTTGAAGCAGGCCTGGGAATTGTTGCCGAGACGCTGCACACCGACGACGAGGCCGAAGCCGAACTCGTCGGCGAGGGCGGTGAGGCCGCTGGCCTCGGCGTAGCGCTCGTCTTGCGAGCAGCCGTGCAGCACCAGCACCAGCGGCATGCCGCCGGCGACGCCCTCAACGAGGGCGGGCACGTGCTCGAACATCGACAGCGCGCCGGGGTTCGCGCCGAAGTCGGCCACCGGCGACAGCGCCGCCGCCGGAGCGCAGGCCGCGCCGACCACGACGGCGGCGAGCCAGCGGGTTCTGCTTCTGACGCCAGCGCGGATCGTCATGGGGCGGGGGCGCTGGCCACGCGGCGGGCGCTCTTCTCGACGTCGATGGGCCCAAGCCCCGTGGCAAACGGGTTGCCGTCGACGTCGTCGAGCTCGTAGAGGCGGACCTCTTCCAGCGTCACGTCGTCGAAGCCGGCCGGCAGGCGCACGGCGCTGTCGCTGCTGGCCCAGAGCTCGATGCGCGCGCCGGCCGTGCTGCGCAGCGCGATGCGCAGCAGGCCCGGCGGGACCGCCGGCAACACCACGCTGATGTCGCCGTCGCCCGGCAGGTCGCGCAACAAGAAGCCGCCTTCGGGCGGATCGAGCAGCGGGCCGATGTCGACCACCGCCGGCACGAGCCCCGGAGCGGTGGCGATGAAGCGGGCCCGCGACGCGAGGCGCTCGTCGTCGAACACGGCGCTGACGACGACGACGGCGGGGCTGTCGTGGGTGGTGGTCGAGGCCGGGATGAGCTTGACCGGCTCGGCCAGCGGCACGTCTTCAAAGCCGAGCGCGCCGCGCACGACGCCGGTGCCGCTGATCAAGAAGTGCCCCGGCAAAGCAAAGCCGATGGCCACCAGGGCCCGCTCGTTGGCGCCTTGCGGCGGCTGGGCGACGACGCTGGTGCGCTGGCGCGGCGGTCCGAAGGGGCGGGCCTCAACGACCGGTGCCACCGCGAAGTCGGGGATGAGCTCGCTGGTGTCGCCGTCGCCGTCGCGGTCGAGCAGGTCGGCGGTGGTGGCGCCGGCGACGACGTTGCCGCCGGCGGTGAGGGCGGCGTCCATGCCTTCGCTCTGCTCGGCGAAGTCGAGCGCGGTCGTGGTCGGGTCACCCCCGAGCGCCAGGGCCACGAGGTCTTGCTGCTCGCGGCGGTCTTCGAGGGCAAAGACGAACGACGGACCCGGCGGCACCACGACCTCGGCTTCGGCGCGGATCACCTGATCGCCCACCAGCGGCAGGCTGGCCTCGAGCGTCATCGACGACGACAGGGCCACGGGCACGGCGCCGATGACCGGCAGCTCGGCCTGCCCCTGCACGACGTCACCGAACAAGCGGCGGAACGAGACCTCGGCAAAGCTCTGCGGCGACGGCAGCGCCAGGCCGACGCCGACGGGTCCGGTTTCGTCGCCGGTGGAGCTGATGGTCACCCGCAGCGCCGCCGTCGGTGCGTCGGCGATGCGCGGCAGGATCACGCGCAACGTCGCCGCCGCCCCGACTGCCGCTGGTGACGGGCGAGGCACGATGCTGGTGCGTTCGCCGAGGGTGACAATGACGACGTCGTCGACGTCGAACGCGCCGGGGTCGGCAATGGCGGCGAGGCCGGCGCCGTCGGTGGTCACGCTGTCGTCGGCACCGTTGCCAGCGCCCCTGTCAGCACCGTCGACGACGACGACGACGGCGCCGACCGCGGGGGCACCGTCGGCTTCGGCCACCAGCACCGACAACGGCGCGGTGGCGGCGACGACGGCGATGTCGACGACGACGTCACCAAAGGCGACGCTGCCGGCGCCGGCCGTGGCGCCCACCAGGGTGACGACGTTGTTGGCGCGCTCGGCCCCGTCGTCGGCACCCTCGTCGACCACCGCGATGACGCCGCTGACGGTGGCCCGCACCGCGCCGGGCACGGGCAGCCCGCCGGGATCAAAGCCACGGGTGGTGAACGACAAGCGCTCGTCGACAAAGACGCTGCGGCGGCACGGGGTGGCGTCGGCGACAGCCGCGCACGGCGCCAGGCGGTCTTCGACCACGACCGAGGCCGGGGCGACGTCGTCGGGCGCGGTGACGCAGCGCAGGTCGGCGCACACTTCGCTTGCGGCGCAGTCGATGCTGGCGCGGCAGTCGGGCTTCTTCACGCAGCGGCCGCCGACGCACTCGTCTTCGCCGGCGACACCGGCGCTGTCGCAGTCGCCGTCGTCGAAGCAGGCGGTGGCCGGTCGGCAGTGGCGATCGAGACACAAGGCCTCGAGGCCGCACTCGTTGTCGGCGCGGCACGCGGCGCGCTCGGCGCAGCGCACCGGCTCGGCGCCGGTGTCGCAGAACAAGTTCGGATCGAAGCAGTCGTCGTCTTGCGCGCAGGGGGTGAACGACGTGCAGCGACCTCCGTCGCAGAATTCGCCGCCGTCACCGCCCCCGTCGCATTCGCCGCTGTCGACGCACTCGACGGGCACGCAAGCGCCGGCTTCGCACAGGCCCTGGCCGAAGCAGGTCAGGTCGTTCAGGCAGCGCTGCAGGCAGCGGCCCTCGCTGCACGTCTGCAATGGAATGCCGCCGATGGCGCCGCCGCAGTCTTCGTCGCCGAAACATGGCGGGCGGCACACGCCCGAGGCGCCCCCACCGAGGTCGCACAAGCCGCCGTCGCAGTCGTCGTCGTCGAGGCAGACCTCGGTCTCGGCGCATTGTCCGTCGAGGCAGATGCGCGTGCCGCACTGCACGTCGAAGCTGCAGGCCGCGAAGCCGCAGACGCCGTCGGTGCAGACGCGGCCCGAGGTGTCGCCGTCGA
>JBKJNL010000717.1:0-8142 GCA_046593615.1 Myxococcota bacterium
GACCCCCTCTCCACGGCCGCTCGCGGACTCGCTGTGGAGAGGGGGAGGGGAATAGCCGTCGCCGCGTCTCGCCACGCGCGGCGACGGCTATTCCCCTCCCCCTCTCCACAGCGAGTCCGCGAGCGGCCGTGGAGAGGGGGTCGGGGGGGTGAGGTCTCCCTCTTCCCGCAGCGACGACGACGACATGCATCGCGTCGTTGATGACCCCCGCAGATTGAGCCACGGTCCCGCCGTCATTCCTGCGATTCCACCGGAGAAAAAATGTCCATCGTCGTCGTCGGTTCCGTCGCGTTTGATTCTCTCGAGACCCCGGCCGGCAAGCGCGAGCAGGCTCTCGGCGGCTCGGCCAACTACTTCTCGATCGCTGCTTCGATGCTCACCGACGTGAAGCTGTGCGCCGTCGTCGGCGACGACTTCCCCGAGGCCCACGTGCAGTGGCTCAAGAAGCGCGGCATCGACGTCGACGGGTTGAGCCGCGCTGCGGGCAAGACGTTCCACTGGAAGGGCCGCTACGGCACCGACCTCAACGAAGCCCAGACGCTCGGCACCGACCTCAACGTCTTTGCCGACTTCGACCCCCAGCTGCCGGCCCGCTACGTCGACGCCAGCACGGTGTTTTTGGCCAACATCGACCCCGACCTGCAGCGCAAGGTCTTGAGCCAGGTGAAGAGCCCGAAGCTCATCGGCATGGACTCGATGAACCTCTGGATCAACATCAAGCGCGACAGCCTCGTGCAGACCATCGGCATGGTCGACGTGCTGTTCTTGAACGAGACCGAGACCCGCCTGCTCTCGGGTGAGCACAACATCGTAAAGGCCGCCCGCGGCGTGCAGAAGCTCAGCAAGAAGCCGCTCACCGTCGTCTGCAAGCGCGGCGAATACGGCGCCTTGTTGTTCCGGCCCGACAAGAACGGCGAGCGCCGGCAGATCGTGGCCGTCCCCGCCTGGGCCGTCGAAGACGTCTTCGACCCCACCGGCGCGGGCGACACCTTTGCCGGCGGCTGCATGGGCAGCCTCGACCGCGCCCTCAAGCAGGGCAACGCGCTCAACGACGACGCCTGGCGACGCGCGATGCTGACGGGCACGGTCATGGCGAGCTTCGTCGTCGAGGCCTTCAGCTTCGATCGCATGATGAGCGTGACGCCCCAAGAGATCCACGATCGCGCCGCGGCGCTGTGCCAGATGACGAACATCAACGCCGTCGTCGACCTCGGAGACCCGCGCTGATCGCCCCAGCGCGACCACTGTCAGCTCGCCGTCAGCACACATCGGCCCGTGCGCGCCCGGTTCGGCCGCGCTAGCGTCGTCGACGATGTCGTTGCGCACTGCTCCATGTCCGACCTGCCAGGGCACCATCGTCTACGGCGAGCGCAAGTGCCGCAGCTGCGGGATGGTCTTCGACTACGGCGCCAACGCGCCCGCCGAGCCCAGCCAGAGCGACGTCTTTGACGCCCTGCGCGCGGGCCCGGCCGAGCAGGCGCAGGCACAGCAGGCACAGCAGGCACAGCAGGCACAGCAGGCACAGCGTCAGCCGACGATGGAGGGCCTCGACACCGGCCGCTTCGCCGCCTCTGGCGACGTCGAGATCGAAGACATCCCGGGCTTCATCGACTCGTCGCTCTACAAGTCGATGACCCCCGACCACGTCGAGACCACCGCCGTGCCCGGGCTCGAGGTCACGCGCCACGAGGCCACCAGCAACGTCGCGACCTACAAGGCCGTCGAGATCGACACCGACCGCGCCGACGTCGGCGACGTGGTGCCGTCGGAGGCCGTGCCCGGGCTCTACGGCTCGGACATGTTCAAGACCGACGTCGACATCGCCGCCGGCGCCGCCAACTCCGGCGACATGCTGCAGACGACGGCGATCCGCGTGCGGCCGACGGTGACGACGACGAAGAAGGGCCTGCAGACGTTCTCCGACGAGAACCTGCCGCGCATCATGTGCAACACCTGCGGCGGCTCCCACAGCAAGCCGCGTTGCCCGGCCTGCGCCACGCCACACCCCCAGGCCCGCTGAGGTCAGCGAGACAGCGGGCCGAGCGGCGGGCAGGGCGGAAGACAGCGCCCACGTCGTCGGCTACACCGCCGGCATGCGCTTCGTCGTCTGCTCCGCCGTCGTCGTCCTCGCCCTGCTGTCGTCGTCGTCGGCGCGCGCCGGCTACTACATGGAGCAGGAGATGGTGCTGTCGAACCCGGCCACCGGCGCTCCCATCAAGGGCACGGTCAAGACCTGGCGCGAGGGGCAGAAGTTCAAGAAGTCAGGCGGCCCGACCAACGAGACCGTGCTGCTCGACATCGCCAAGAAAGAGGTCGTCGGCATCAACGCCTCGAACAAGACCTACTGGCGCATGTCGACGGTGCGCTACTCGCAAATCGCGACCATCGGCTTGATCGCCATGGGCGTCATCCCAAAGGCCGACGGCTCCTTCGAGGTCCCCGACCCGATGTTCGTGCCCACCAC
Source organism: Myxococcota bacterium (assembly GCA_046593615.1). Classification (GTDB taxonomy): domain Bacteria; phylum Myxococcota; class UBA727; order UBA727; family VGSZ01; genus VGSZ01. The sequence goes on from JBKJNL010000717.1 coordinate 2,465, forward strand.
CGACACCGCCGTCATCGAGGGCCGCAAGGTCCGCAAGGTGCGCATCGCCGGAGTGCTGCCGCAGGGCATCGAGACCGAGCTGTGGATCGGCGACGACCTGCCGCTCAACAGCGACTCGATGGTCGAAGAGATGCGCATGGTGCTCGGTGACCCCAAGGGCGCGAACTACGAGGCGCTGTACGCGCAGATCCGCACCCTCAAGGGCTACCCGGTGCAGCAGGTGACGACAGCGCCCACGCCCAAGGGCCGCATGGTCAGCTCACAGACGCTGCTGACGTTTCGCGAGATGAAGATCGACGCCGCCGAGTTCGCCATCCCGACGGGTTACACGCTCACCGAAGACCCGATCACGATGGTCGAGCGCATGGCCGCCACCCAGCGTGGCCCCGTCGGCGTCGGCGCGCCGCTCAAGCAGAACAAGCCGCAGGTGACGGGCACGCTGCCGGCGGCGGATCCGAAGCAGCCGTAGCCGCCTACGTCGTCGTCGAATCCGGCGGCGACTTCGTTGGCGAATTCGCCAACGAATTTGCCAACGAATTTGCTGGTGGCTGCGACCACGTCGTCAGCGCCAACGCCGTCACCCCGCAGGGCTGTCCGTTGACCACCAGGCCGTCGTCGTCGCCGAAGTGCGGCTCGAGCAGCTGCGCGGCCGAGCGGATGAAGAGGGCCCAGAAGCGTCCACCGTGAACGGCGGCGCGGAAGCGGTCGTCGGGGCCGATGACGATGCCGGTCAGGGGCTCGCGCTTGCCATCGCTGAGCACGAGCTCGACGGGGACCGCTGCGAAGTCGACTGAGATGACGAACAGCGGCGCGTCTTCGGCGACGAAGGGCAACACGTCGCGCCCGGTGGTGACGATCAGGCCGCCGGCGTCGTCGCGGGAGACGGCGCCGGTCAGCAGGGCCTCGAGCCGCAGGTGCCCGACGCGTTGGCCGTCGTGGAACCAGTTGCCCTTGCGAGACAGGAACAGCCCCGCGGGCGCATCGGTGCGGTCGTCTTCGTTGGCGTCTCGGGGGTCTCTCATCAGCGCGGCTCTTCTCGTTGGGCGTCGTCGCGGCACGTCGTGGTGACGGGTCGTAGCGTTCCGGGGCGTAGCGATCCGGGTCTCGGGTCGACCTGCGCTTTTTCGAACCTGCGCTAGGCTTCCAGCCATGACAAGCGTCGTCATCCCCACGCCGGCACCGCGCCAAAAGGCCGGGCGCGCGGCGGGCGTGACGTTGCGGCGCCTGAAGATGTCCGACCGCACCCGCGTGCGCCGCTGGATGGCCGACCCCGCCGTCATCAACTTCACGGTGCTCGTGCCCGGCCCCGAATACGGTCCCGTCGAGCCCTACGACGACGACGCCGCCGACCGCTACCTCGAGCTGCTCGTCAAAGACCCCGACCGCCGCAGCTACGCCGTCGAAGTCGGCGGCGTCCACGTCGGCAACGTCGGCCTGAAGAACCACGACTTCGAAAACGGGCAGTGCGAGTGCTTCGTCGAGATCGGCGAGGCGGCGGCGCGCGGCCGCGGCGTCGGCGAACAAGCGATGGCCCGCCTGCTCGACGTCGCCTTTGACGAAGTGCGCCTGCTGCGCGTGCGCCTCGGCGTCTTCGAGTTCAACGTGGCGGCCATCAAGCTCTACAAGAAGCTGGGCTTCGTCGACGACGGCGTCTACGGCTCCCACTTCGTCGACGGCCGCTTCTGGCAGGTGAACGCGATGGAGATCGACGCCCGCACCTGGTTCCGCACCCGACGCTGACGCGTACCCAGCTGAGAACCAAAGCACCGCGGACCCGACCGGCCGGGTGAGCGGGTGGGCGCGGCACCCGCGAAGCGAGGCGTTCTTGCGTGGACCAGAACGCCACACGTCGGGGCGCTTGGGCCCGTGACCGCGTGCCGTTTGCGCAGCGCGCCGCGATCGTCGGCCGAACGAACGCCCTGGCACGGGGCGCGCTCTGCGGTGCGGCGAACCCCAACCAGGAGCCCCATGCTCGCTCGTCTCTTTTCCATTTCATTCGTCATCGTCGCCGTCGTCGGCTGCGCCCACGGCACCGTCAACAGCGAGCAGCTCGCCGCCACCGAAGGCGCCGCCCGCGCCGCCGAAGAGGTCGGCGCCGCCAAGCACCCGCAGGCCGAGCTCTACCTGAAGCTCGCCCGCGAGCAGCTCGCCGAAGCAAAGGCGCTCATCGCCGCCGACAAAGACCTCGACCGCGTCGACATGCTGCTGGCCCGCGCCCAGGCCGACGCCGAGCTCGCTGTCGAGCTGGCCAAGAGCATTGAAGCCAAGGGAGAGGCCGACCGCCTCACCAAGGAAGTCGCCGACCTCCGCGTCGGCCGCTGAACCTCCTCCGACGCTTCCGACGCTTACGACCCATCCGCGCGGCCGCTTCTGCGGAGCGCCAGCACCACATCCCCTCAGGAGCTCTCGTGATCAAAACGTTTCTGCGCACCCTGCCGATCCTCACCGCCACCGCCCTCGTCGCCTGCGCCACCCCGGCCCCGCCGCGTGAGCTCGTCGAAGCCCGCGACTCCTACAAAGAGGCCTCCGAGGGCGCCGCGATGCGCGTGAATCCCTCCGGCGTCGACACCGCACGCGACAAGCTGGTGGTCGCCGAGACTGCGTTCCGCGACGACCCCAAGAGCCAGGGCGCCCGCGACACCGCCTACCTCGCCGACCGCTCGGCGCGCCTCGCCATTGCCCAGGCCGCGACCAAGCTCGCCGCCGAACAGCAGGCCGCCGCCCAGAAGCAGCTCGGCGTCGTCGCCCAGAAGAACCTGAGCGACCTCAAGAAGACCCAGAGCGAGCTCGACCTGCAGCGCCAGGCGGGTCAGATGACCGCCGCCCAGCTCGAAGAGCAGAAAAAGGCCCTCGAGGCCCAGAAGCTCACCGGCGCCGCCACGCAGAAAGAGCTCGACGCCCAGCGTGAGGCCACCGGCGCCGCCAAGCTGGCCACCGCCGCCACCGAAGCCGACCGCGCCCGCATCCAGGCCGAGCTCGACGCCGAAAAAGTGAAGCGCGCCGAAGCCGAAGCCCGCGCCGCAAAGGCCCTGGCCAACCTGGCCGACATGGCCGCCGTCAAAGAAGAAGCCCGCGGCCTCGTCATCACGCTGTCAGGGCAGGTGCTGTTTGCGTCGGGCAAGTCCGCGCTGCTGCCGGCCGCCCAAAAGGCGCTCGACAACGTCGCCGAAGCCCTCAAAGCCAACCCCGGCCGCAACATCATCGTCGAGGGCTACACCGACTCGCAGGGCGCCCGGGCCATGAACGACCAGCTGTCGCAAGACCGCGCCAACTCGGTGCGCACCTACCTGGTGTCGCGCGGCATCGCGTCGGAGATCATCACGGCCCGCGGCTACGGCCCCGACCGTCCCGTCGCCGACAACGCCTCGCCCGAAGGCCGCGCCAACAACCGCCGCGTCGAGATCGTGCTGAGCCCGGCGGCCCGCTGACCTGACCTGACCTGACCGGCCACCGGTCGATCGATGCCAACCCAACAGAGCGCCGCAGGTCGGCGCTCTGTTTCGTTCCAGGCCCTGGCCCGAGCGGAGCGGATGACCCGGGATCGGCAGGGTGCTGCCGTGACCATGCGGGCCAACGGAAAAAGCCCCCAAAGGGGTCTCCTTCGGGGGCCTTCCTCTCGAGTCAGCCGGAGCCCAGGGGCGCTCCGTCGTCGATCACTTGCCGCAGGTGTTCCGCGCGGCGGTCGACACGATAGGGCCGACCTGCTCGGGGGTGAGCAGCTCGGCTTCGACGAAGGCGCCGGCGGTGCGCGCCGTGCACGAGACGTAGGCGCCGTGGTTGCGCCACGAGCCACCGGTGGCCGGGCCGCTGCAGGGGCAGAGCTGGGCGATGGCGCAACCTTCGGCGTTCACCAGGGTGCCGACGCTGGCGGCGCAGAGGTCGGCGCTGTTGGCGACGCCGTCGTTGTCGTCGTCGCGCGAGCTCTCGGCCATGACGACCGTGACGTCGTCGAGGATGACGCCCCAGTAGCCATTGGTGTCGCCGTCGGGGCTGGAGAACTCGAGGGTGGTCGACGACGAGGTCGCGGTGAACGTGACCTGCTTCAGCTCCCAGCTCAGGGCCATGTGCCACGAGGGCGACACGGCGAAGTCATGGGGAACGCCGTTGACCGAGGCGCGCACGTTGTGGACGGACTGGCCGCTGCAGGCGCTGCCGTCGATGGGCTTGGCCGCCAGGAACACGAAGTCGTAGCTCTTGCCGGGCACCGTCGTGATGGTCTGGCTCAGCGTCGCGCGCTGGCCGCCGAAGCAGAAGCCGCCGTTCTCGAGGTCCATCACCAGGTTGCCCTCGGGGATCGGCTGGAAGGCGGCGCCGTTGTGCCAGTTGGCGAGGCCGGTGGAGGTCCAGCCGGTGACCGTCGCCGGAGGAACGTCGGCCCACTGGCCGTTGGTGTGTTGGGCGTAGGTCCCCTGCTCGAAAGAGCCGTTCTGCACGAGGTTCTCCTGCGCGCTGGCGCTGGAGGCAAAAGCGACGCCGAGGGCCACGATCGGAGCGAGGACGGAAGCTTTCATTCGGGGCCTTCTTGGGTGTCGGCTGCGGAAAATCCGCTGCTCGTTTCTGGTTCGCCCGCACCAGTAGAAGGGACCTGCGTTGGGCGACAGTCCATGACTGTGGTCAGGCATTTGCCCCCCCATGATCATGGGGGGCGCTCAGCCCGAGCTCGACAAGCCCGCGAGCCTCGGCTCAACACGATGTTCGATAAATATCCGTTATGACAACTGATGAAAAGCCTCACTCACTGACAGACCGAGCGGGGCGTGCTGGCTCTCAGGGAATGGGCTGGTGGTAGCCGAGGTCGACGGTGCCGCTGTCGGGGGCGTTGTTGGCGGTAGCAGTCAGCGTGTTGACGCCAGCGGCGACGGCGGTGCGGGAGCCGGCGTCGATGGCCGGCGAGCGCGGGCTCACCTTCAGGCGGAAGTCGCCAGCGGCGGCAGCCACGAACAATGGATCGACATCGAGGTTGCCGTTCACACCCACCGAGTAGCCGTTGCTGTCGTTGATGCGAAAGGCGGGGTCGACCACGTCGCCCTCGGCCAGGATCGTGTGGTCGATGGAGACGGTGACATCGACACGGTTCGGCAGACGAATGCCATTGGAGGCCGACGGATCGTCCAGCAGAAGCGTGGCGACATTGCCGCGAATGATGCTGTCGCGCAGGACGATGGTTGAATCCGCGTTCACCTCGATGGCGCCGCTCAACCGCGAGCTGTTGCCGACAATCGTGCAGTTTTCGATGGTCATCGTGACGGGCGCGAACGTGTCCTCCAGCGAAATCGCCCCCCCGGTCACGGCGCTGTTCGATGTCAGGAGGCTGTTGCGCAGCAAGATGTGTGAGCCCGCTGCGTGCTTGATGGCGCCCCCCGACGTGGTCGAAACGTTGCCGTCAAAGACGCTGTCTGCCACCTCGATGGTCTGGCCGCTTTGCGCCGTCGAGATCGCGCCCCCATTGCCGCGGTTGTCGAGGAACACGCTGCGCCGGACCGTCCCGGCCACGAGGTCGATGGCGCCAGGGCCAAACCGCGCGTCGTTGTTTGCGAACAGGGTGTCCTCGACCAGAGCGTCAGCGCCCACCGTGAACACGGACGTAATTGTATTGTCAGAAAATTCGCTGTTCTTGATGGTCCGCGGGTCGTAGATCGGTGGTCGCCTTCACCAACGGGACCATCAAGAACAGCGAA
>JBKJNL010000022.1:0-3188 GCA_046593615.1 Myxococcota bacterium
GGCCATCGTCGACGACGAGCGGCACCGAGCCCTGCGCGACGGCGCCTGGCGCCACCACGATGATGACTTGCGCTTCCACCGGCTCGACGCCTTTGAGGCGATGAACCACGACGTCACCGTTGTCGTCCGCGCGCTGTGCCCCGAGGCCCGCGCGAGCACCCTTGGCCACGTGATGGTCGAGCTGTTGCTCGACGCCGCCTTGATGGAGCAGCACCCGACCCTGCTGGCCCGCTACGAGGACTGCGTCGCCCGCGTCGACGAGGGCGTCGTCGCCGCCTTTGTCCGCCAGGCCACGGGCCGTCCGGTCGAGCACGCCGAGGTCGGGCTCGATCGCTTTCGGCGGGCGCGGTTCCTGGGCGCCTACGCCACCGACGACGGCCTGCTCGCCTGCCTGCGCGGTGTGTGGAAGCGCGCCGGCCTCGGCGGGGTCGACGACGTCGTGGTCGACGTCATCCGCGATGCGCGGCCGCGGGTGCGCGGCCTCGTGCCCATCGTTTTTCCGTCGTCGTCGCCGTCGTCGTCGCCGTCGTCGTCGTCGTCGTCGTCAAAGGCGCTGGCGGCAGCAGGGCGGGCCTGATGCGCTACCTCGGTGTCGACGCCGGCCCCTTTCGACTCGCTCTGCCGCTCAGCTCGGTGCGGCAGATCCTCGACGTCGGCGACGGCGACGCGCCCCTCGATCCCCGGGCCCTCGGCGTCACGCCGCACAGCCTGGCCGAGCTGCTCGGTGAGCTGCCGGTGTCGACGCGGCCGGCGGTGTTGCTGTTCGACGGCACCGACGACGCCGTGGTGCTGACCTGCTGCGCGTTGCGCGGGGTCATCGACGCCGTCGCGGCGAAGCCGTTGCCGCAGACGGTGGCCTGCCGCTGGCCCGGCCTGCTTGGCGGCACCCTCGACGGACCACCCGACGCCGATGGCAACGGCGGAGAAGGCGGCGAGGGCGGCTTGATTCTCGTGCTCGACGCGCGCGTGCTGATGGGCCTGGTGGAGGCCCGATGAGAGGCGTCCTCGTCTTTCTCGCCGGTGGTGTGCGCCTCGGTGTCTCGCTGGCCGACGTCGCCCGCCTCGTCGTCGAAGGCGCCATCGCGCCCGTGCCGTTTGGTCACTCGGCGCTGGCCGGCGTCATGAGGGTGCACGACGTCGACACCAACCACGATTGGGCCACGGTGCCGGTGTTTGACCTGAACGGCCTCGCGCCCGAGGCCCCGCGACCGCCCCGGCAGCGCGCCGGCGCCACCGTCGCCGTCATCCCCACCGCGCGGGGCCCGGTGGGCTTGCGCCTCGACCAGCTGCTCGGCACCGCCAGCGACTACGCCGCCGTCGACGCCGCCGAGGTCAAAGCGGCCTTTGATCGGCTCTCGCCGGCGATGCAGAAGACCCTCGCCGGAGCCGGCCGTCCGCAGACCGCGAGCGTCGCTGTCGGCGACGAGCCGTTCTTCTTCTTCAGCCCCGAGGCATTCATCGCCGCCGTCGGCTTGTAGGGCTGCTGCTTCGTCGGCGCTTCGTCGGCACTTCTTCGGCGCGGCTAGCGTGGCCCCGAGCGGCTGCCATCGGACATTGATCGGATGCGTCGCTCGACGTGCGCCCTGACCGCCGGGGGGAGCGGTGCCATGATGGAGCTCCGAGGTGCGCTGTTGCAGACATCAAGAGGCTTCACCCTGTTGGAGGCCATGGTCGTGGTCGTGCTGGTGGGCATCCTCAGCGCCCTCGCCGTGCCGAACATCCAGGCCACGATCTCCCACTACAAGGCGACGACGAATTCGCGTGAGGCGCTGGTCGCGATCAACGCCGCCCGCGGGCTCTCGCAGCGCAACAACGCGCCCGTCGAGCTCTCCCTCGGCGTCGAGACGGTCAATCTCGCCGAGGCCGTCGTGCGCGGCAGCCCGGCCGAGGTGCGCAAGGTCGTCGAGCGTTTCGTCGTCAAGCGCACCATCACCATGCCCGGCGACTTGCAGTTCCTGCGCATCGACACCCTCGCGGCGGATGGGCGGACGGTGGCCTCGTCGCAGGCGGCGCCCGGTGCTTCGCTGCGCTTCTGCTCGTCGAGCGACAACTACTTCCGCGAAGACACCGTCGCGGCCGCGCCCATCTGTGGCGTCGGCAACCTGGCGTCGCGCACGGCGAAGATCGTCTTCACCACCGGCGGCGAGGTCTGGCACGTGCGCGTCAACGCCCCGCTCGGCAACGTCGACCTCAAGGCGGGGCCATGAAGCGTCACTGCCACCCGCTGTTTCGCCCCGAGGCAACCAGCGCTCGCCCCGTCGTCGGCGGCTTCTCGCTGCTCGAGGTCATGGTCTCGGTGGTGCTCGCCGGCGTGCTGGCGGCGACGGTGGCGGCGACGTTTCGCGGCTCTCTCGACGAGCAGGCCCGCTCCAAGCATGAGTGGCAAGGGTTCACCATCGCCCAGCAGCAGATGGAGCTGCTGGCGTCGTTGCCGCGGACGTCGTCGTTGTTGAGCGGCAACAGCCCTCTCGACGCCACCAATCCGCCGGGCTCGCCGGGTGACATCGAGTGCGCCAGCGTGGCCTCGCCCCAGCAGCACTTCCGCACCAACGAGCTCGGCGTGCCGACCACAAGCGGCGTCTACGAGCTGTGTTGGAAGATCACCGACGGCCACCCGACGGGCAGCCTGAAGAACATTCGCGTCATCGTTCTCTTCAGAAGCAGCGCAGGGAGCGGCAATGTTGTCCTTCAAACCGTCCGCTAAGCGCGGTTTCATGATGCGTCAGATGTCTGATGTTGTCGTCGGTCGACGCCACCGCGGCTTCACCCTGATGGAGGTCATGGTCAGCCAGGGGGTCGCCATTGCCGTCATCGCCGGCCTGTCGGCGCTCACAGTCGCCATGGTCCAGAAGCTCAACAGCGAGACCAACGTCTCCGACGCCCAGGTCCGTCTGCGCCAGGCGACCCACCTGCTGCTGCGCGACACGCAGGGCATCGGCGGCGACGTCGCCAGCGCCGGCGACCTGCTCGTCGTCACCGACGGCGGCGCCACCGGCAGCGACCGTTTCACGCTCTTCAAGCGCGACGAGTCGATCTGCGGCGGCGGCCTCAGCGTCTCCGACAACAGCGGCAGCAACGCCAACATCGAAGACATCACACTGAGCGATGGCAGCTCCGGTTGCCCCGTCGGCGTCGCCAACGTCTGCCCCGAGAGCGAGATCGAAGGCCGCCAGGCCGTCGTCATCGGC
>JBKJNL010000070.1:0-3066 GCA_046593615.1 Myxococcota bacterium
TCGGTGATCGCCGCCCTCTTTGCTCTGCTCGTCGCCCAGGGTCCTGCGTTCACGGCTCCCACGCCCAATGTGGTGCTCGAGCGCACCACGGTCGACGTGCTGGCCTTTTCCGACGACGGCACCCGGGCCGTGGCGCTGGAAACGACGACGACGGGGGCGACGCTGCGCCAGAGCTTCCTGATCCTCGGCACGGGCCCCGACGGCGCGGCGCCGGGCCCCGACGGCATCCTCGAGCGGCTGCCGTTTTCGTTTCGCACCCAGGGGCTCCTGCAAGACAGCGTCGACGTCGAGACCTGCACGCAGGTCGGCGAGCACCTGCAGTCGATGGCCAAGGACTTCCGCGGCATGACCGTGACCATCGGGCTGTGCAGCCGCAGCGACCGCAAGATCGTCGACGTCATGGGCCGCCCCAGGCCGCAGGTGCTCAGCAAGAAGGTCGCCGCCTACCACGGCCGCGTCGGCTTCGCGGGCCGCACGTTTCTGCCGCCCACCGGACCCCTCGTCGTCGTCATCGGTCCCGACGCGCTGGGCAACGATCGCATCGGCCTCACAACGCGTGACGCTCCGCGCGCGCGCTGATGTTCATCGTCGACCTCATTTGCGACGCCGGCCACCTGTTCGAGGGCTGGTACGACAACAGAGACGCCTTTGACGACGTCCGCGCCGACGGCTCATTGCGCTGCCCGAGCTGCGGCAACGAGCACATCGAGCAGCGCCCGAGCTTCAGGGGCATCGCCGTCCGTTCATCGTCGACGAAGCCGAAGCAGCCGACGAAGCAGCCGACGAAGCAGCCGACGAACCACACGCATCAGGCGACGCAGCCCACGCCGACGACGCAGCCGACGACCGATCAAGCACTCGACAAGCCGCGGCCGTCGATGCCGCTCGAAATGCAACAGGCCCTCTCGCAGCTCATCAAGCTGGTGAAGGCCCACAGCGACGACGTGGGCGAGCGCTTCGCCGAGCGCGCCATCGCCATGCACAAGGGCGACGAAGAGCCGGCGCTCATCCACGGCACCTCAACGCCCGACGATGAAAGGACCCTGCGCAACGAGGGTGTGCCGTTCGCGAAGATCCCGATCCCCGAGATCGACGACAACTGAGCTTTGCTTGCGCAGGCCGCACGTCGCTGCACGTCGCTGCACGTCGCTGGCGATCGAGGTCGGCAGCACCAACATCATCGAGCGACGCGATCAGCGCGCTGGCGGCCGCCGAACGATGACGGCCGTGCAGTTGTCCCGCGCCGCGCGCTGCGTGGAGGTCTCGACGAGCCGCCGCGCCGGCTTCGGATCGCGGCGCACGATGGCGGCGAGCTCGTCGACGCTGATCGGCGCGGCGGTGCCGTCGACGTGCACGCCGTCGCTGATGAGGACCACCGCCTGGTCGCCCGGTGACAGCGACAAAACGTCGATCTGCGGCGCGGTGTTGGCGATGCCGAGGGTGTCGACGGCGCGGGGTGTCGGCGCCGCGGTGGACGGCGCCGGCGCCCCTGGAGCAGGCCGCACCCACAGACGGCCGAGCTGGTGCGCCGGCAGCAACAGCGCGCAGTGATCGGCGCCGACGAGGTAGGCCTGCGTGTCGCCGACCTGGGCGACGTGGGCGACGTCGTCGTCGTCGGGCCACCACAGAGCAGTCAGGGTGACGCCGGCGCCCTTGAGCCGCCACGTCGCCGCGATCAAGCCGATCAGCTCGGCGTGCACCTCGATCACGAACTCGCGCAAGGTGTCGGCGCGCCCCGCCGGGCCTGGCGCGGGCTGACCGAGCAGCCGCTGGCGGGCGAGTCTCGCGACGAGGTCGGCGATGCTGCGCACCTCTTCGTCGCGCAAGAAGCCGCCGCTGCCGATGTCACCGACGGCCCAGAAGCCGGGCTCGACGACGACGAAGTCCTCGTTGAGCTTTTTGACCGCGCCGGCGTCGGTGTGGGCGTCGACGACGTGGGGCACCAGGAGGACCGTCACGGTGGTCACTACTTGAAGAGCGTGGCGTCGACGGCGGCGTTGCGCTCGACGTTCTGCGTCGACGAGCGCCGCACCAGCTTGTCGCCGCGCCAGATCTCGATGGTCTGCGGGTACCAGGCGCCGCCCACCGGCGAGCCCCACCCGAGGTAGCGGATGTCGAGCTTGACGACGCCACCAGGTGCCTTCTGGAAGGTCACGATGCGCACCGGCAGGAACGAGTCTTTTTCGATCCAGACCTGCGGCTTGTCGGACTCCCACGGCTTCGAGCCGATCAAGTAGGCGACGCGGCCGTCGAAGCGGGCGTAGGAGACGACCTCGGTGTTGACGCCGAGCCCCTTAAAGGCGCCGATCAGCTTGTCGGCGGCGATGGCGGAGTCGACGGGCGGCGCAGCCACCATGACGTCGGCGAGGAAGTCGACGCCGGCCTTTTGCGACTTCTCGGCCTGTCCGGCGACGCGCACGGTGCTCTTGCCGTCGACGCGCAGCTCGACGGTGCCACCTGATGGGCCAGCAGCGCCGTCGGAGGAGACGTCGGAGGCGGAGTCGGTCTCGCGGCGCAGGGCGGCCAGGCCGGCGGGGCCCGACGACGACAGCCAGGTGCGCTCGGCGGTTTCGTCGCCGGCCTTGTTGGCGATGCGCGCGCCGTTTTCGTCGTAGACGGCAACCGTGGCGTCGACCTTGAGGCTCTTGGTGCCGCGGTCGATCGCTTTGTCCATGGTTCGATCGAGCAGCCACTTGGCCGAGGGGCGAAAGGCCAGCGCCGGCGTCGCCGCGGTCAGCGCGCCGACGGCCAGGACGATGGCGACTGCGGGAGCCATGCCGAACCCGGCCAGGCGTGACCGGCCGGCGCGCGCGACGGCAAAAGTCGCGCTGAGGGGCTTCGGCGGGGTGCGGGCCAACACTACTTGGAGCTCGAGACCTTGACGGTGGTCTTCATCTGCTTGCCGGTGTCTTTGTCTTGCGCCGACATCGTCAGGATGCCTTCGACGTTGCAGTCAAAGACGACCTCGACACGCACGCTGCCCTTCGGACCGCGACGGATGCCCGAGAATTCGAACTCACCGAGGAGCGCGTTCTTCTTTGCTTCCTTGTGATCGCCTTGGAAGAT
>JBKJNL010000186.1:0-5111 GCA_046593615.1 Myxococcota bacterium
CGGGCCGCCTCGAGGCCCTGCGGACCGGCATCGAGAAACACCGCGCCGATGACAGCTTCGACGACGTCGGCGGCGAGGTTGTCGCCGACAGCGCCGACAGCGCCCTTCGGGTCGTGCAGGCGCAGCCCGCGGCCGGTGCGCAAGAGGGCTTGCAGCCCCGTCGACGTCGACGCCCGGGTCAGGTTCTCGGCGGAGACATGGGCGGCGCGCCGCTCGGTCAGCGCACCTTCTTCGGCGCCGGGGCTCTGCTGCACGAGCTGCTCGACGACGACGAGCGACAGCACGGCGTCACCGAGGAGCTCGAGCACCTCGTTGTGGGCCACGCTCGTCTGCTGCTCGTTCAAGAAGCTGCGGTGGGTCAGCGCCGAGAGCAGCCGGGACTTTTCGACAAAGACGTAGCCGACGACGTCTTCGGCGCGGGCCAGTCGGCCGCTCTCCCGGCGCAGCTCGTCGTCCGCCAACGACGTGGCAGCGCCCATCTGGAGCGTGGTGGCGGTCGCGGCGCGGCCGGCAGGCCTCTTTGCTGAGGGGTCGATGGCGCTCACGGCTCAGCCGACGCTGCGGGCGCCCGCAGGGGTGCGCGCGGCCTTTTCAACGACGAGGATGTCTTGGCCCCAGGCATGAACGCGTCCGTCGGCCGCGGGCGCCACGAGCACGGCGAAAGCGGTGCGGCGCCCATCCTGGCGGCGGGTCGGGCTCAAGCCGACCGAGCCGGCGTTGACGACCAGCAACGGCGGCGGCGGCGTGACCAGGCTGAATTCGTCGTCGTCGTCGACTTCGCCGGTCACGAGCAGCGGCGGCAGCAGCAGGTCGTCTTTGCGCTCGACGCGGCGGGCAAAGGCCCGGTGGGTGGCGCCGGTGACCAGCACGTCTTCGGCGACGCAGGCGACCTCATCGGCGAGGCCGTCGTCGTCGACGAGGCCCTTGCAGTCGTCGGTGGGGCTGCCGTGCATGACCATGACGCCGCGGGTGTCGTCGAGGGAGACGACCAACGTCGACGGCAGGTCGGCGAGGCGCCGGCAGACGACGTCGCCGAGGTCTTGCTTGGTGCGCAAAAAGGCCGCCAGGCGGGCCTCTTCGACGTCTGACGACGGCTCGAGCTCACCCGCCTCGAGGACGCCCGCGGAGAGCGCGCCGAGGGCCAGGTCGGAGGGTCCGCGGGCCATCTGGGCGCCGAGCGAGCACAGGCGGGTCCAGACCTCGAAGGGCTGGTCGCCGCCGACGCAGTGATCACCGGCGACGACGATGCCGCACAGGTCGAGGTGCTTGACCGCGGCCAGCACGCTCTCGAGCGCCCAGAGGTCGCCGTGGATGTCGCTGATGCACAGCAGCGGCCGCCCCACCGGCGTCAGTGCCGGCCCCGTCGCCGCTGTCGAAGCCGAACCCGCACCCAGACCGGAACCCGGACCGGCACCCAACGCCGGGGCAAGCGTCGCCGACCCGCTGCCACCCTTGTTTCTGGGTCCAGCGGCAGCGCCTCCGATGAGGTGCTCGTCGAGGAGCAGACGCCAGCCGTTCATGGTTTGTGAGGTTACAGGCGCGCTCCGATCGCGGCAACGCGAGGCGGCTGATCAGACGCGCCGGCGCCGGTGCCGACCCCTGCGCGCGAAAGCGCCCGACCCCGACGCCTACGCCGCCCCGGACCTGCTAGAGCGGCCGCCGTGGACGTCCTCGTCGTCGACCCTGGAGAGCTTGGAGAGCTGCTGGCCACGCTGCTGTCGCAGTACGGCCTCACCGCGTCGAGCGTGCAGACCGGCGAAGCGGCCCTCGGGCTGGCTCTCGACCAGAAGCCCACCGTCGTCGTCATCGAGGCCGAGCTCGCCGACACCAGCGGCCTCGAGCTGGCCGAGCTGCTGCGCGAAGAGCTGGGCTCGCGCATCGTCTTGACGCACGCGCCGGGCCTGCCGCTCAGCGACGCCGCCATCGCCGCCCGCATCCGCGCCCTCGACGTCGCCTTTGCCCGCCCGTTCCGCTCGCTGGCGCTCATCGAGACCGTGGCCCGCCTGTGCGGCAAGCCGCTGGTCCGCCCCGCCGGCGGCAGCGACGCGGCCTCGTCTTCAAGCAGCTCGGCGGGCGGCTCGGCGGGCGGCTCGTTCACTCCAGCGTCGCCGCTGTCGTCGACCGAAGGCATGGCCATCGAAGAGCTGGCCGAGCACATCGAGATCCCTTTCGACGAAGACGAAGCCGAAGCCCGCGTCGCCTATGAGCCCCTGGCCGACGACGAGGTCAGCTTCGCCGAGGTCGGCGCCGCCTCGCGGGCCGCGCTGTCCCCGCTCTCGTCGACGCGTCGACACGACGACGAAGCAGAGATCCCCGAGCTGGTGCTCGACGCCATCGTCGGCCACGCCGACGAAGACGAAGCCACGGTGCCGTCGGGCACGTCGACCGCGCATGCCCCGGCGACCACGGAAGCAACCGGAAAGCCCGTCTCGGCCGAGGCCGCGCGGCCGCTCAGCGAGGTCCTTGATCGCGAGGCGCGTCAGAAACAGCAGGGCGCTTTTTCGCCGGGCGAGCTGGCGCAGCTGTGGCAGCGGGTCAAAGAGCGGCGCGCGAACACGGCGGCAAAGGCCGAGCAACCGGCGCCGGAAGGTCTGCTCACACCGCGGGCGCTGGCCGACCTGCTCGATGCCTTTCACCAGTCGCAGACGACCGGCGAGCTGTGGCTCGAGCACGCGTCGGGCTCGGACCGCCTCGGCAAGCGTGTGCTGCTGTTGAAGCGCGGGGTGCTGGCCGGCGCCCGCAGCAACCTGGTCGGCGAAGACCTGCTGACGCTGCTGAAAAAGCGCAAGGCCGTCGACGACGACGACATCATCGAGGTCGAGACCCTGGTCAAAGCCCGGGCCTTCAAGACCACCGCAGACGCCCTCGTCGGCCTCGACCTGGTGCCGGCGCCGACCCTGCGCGGCCTCGTCGAAGAGCACGTGCGCCGGGTGGCCATCGGCGCCTTCCAGATGAGCGCCGGGCGCTACCGCCTGACGCTCGAGGGGCGCGCGGCCAAGGAGCCGGTGCCGGCCCAGGTCTTCGTCGGCGACGCCATCGTGCACGCCATGCTCGTCACCGAGAGCGACGCCAGCCTTGAAAAAGCCGCGCCCGATGACGCGCGCTTCGCGCCCTCCACCGACGGCGCCTACGGGCTCGAGCACCTGAAGCTCTCGCCGCAAGAGGCCCGCGTGGTGATCGCGATGGACGGCACCAAGACCATCAGCGACCTCGTCACGCTGTTCACGCCGTTGCCCGGCGCCGCGGCCCCGGGCGCTCTGCCGCCGGGCCGCCTGGTGCGCGGCCTGGCCGCCGGGCTCTTCTGTCTGCACCTCACGCGCTACGCGGGGCGCGGTCCGGCGTCGGCGCGCAGAATCAGCTTTTTTTGACGACGCTGCTTTCGACGACGCTTCTCTTGACGCTGCCCGTGACGGCGTTGCTCGCCTGCCGGGTCGGGTTGCAGTTTCCCTCGACGTCGTCGCAGGCTGGGGCCGGATGACGCCCGCATGATCAGCACTGTCGAAAAGGTGCTCTTTTTGAAGAGCATCGATTTGTTTTCGCAGATCCCCGGCGAAGAGCTGAGCCAGATCGCGCTCATCACCGACGAGGTGCAATTCGACGCCGGTGACGAGATCTTCCGCGAGGGCGAGCCCGGTCAGACCTTGTTCTTCATCGTCGACGGCAAGGTGCGCATCCACTCCGACGGCGTTGGCGAAGACCTCGCGGTGCTGTCGGATCGCGCGGTGTTCGGTGAGATGGCCCTGCTCGACAGCGAGCCGCGCAGCGCCTCGGCGACGGCCAACACCGACGTCACCTGCTTGAAAATCGAGCGCGACGACTTCAACGAGATCCTCGCTGAGAAGGGCGAGATCGCGCAGGGCATCATCAAGGTGCTGACGCGCCGCCTGCGCAACACCCTCGACCGCCGCCGCGGCGGCGGGTTCTCCGGCAGCGTGCCCGTGGCCCCGGCCTCGTCGACGCTGGCCACTTCCGCGCGCCCCACCCAGGCGACACATCCGGGCGCTCCGCTCGCCCCCACGGCACGCGCGGCGGACGGGACCAAGGTCTCGTGAGCACCCGGCGCCCCCTCGACCACGACGACGATGTCGTCTCGGACGACGTCTTTTCCGACGACGGACCCCTGCCGACCGCGGCGGGCGCGGCAGGCGTCACGCTCGTCGGCGCCGACCTGAAGAGCATGGAGGCCAGCACCGCCCTCTACCGGCTGCACGTCGTCGGCGCCCGAGCGACCCACTCGTTCCTGCTGGAAGAGGGAGAGCACGTCATCGGCCGCAGCAGCGACGCCGGCGTCCGCGTCGACGAAGACAGCATGAGCCGCAAGCACGCGACGCTGCGCCTCGTCGGCACCGGTCTGCCGCTCCAGGGCCCGTCGGTGGGTCCCATGGGTGGCGGCGTGCGCCTGACCATTGTCGACCTCGGCTCGATGAACGGCACCCGCGTTCGTGAGCGCACCATCAAGCCGCACACGCACGTCGACATCGCCGTTGGCGAGAGCTTTGAGCTGGGCTCGGTGATGTTCGTGCTGCAGCGGCGCAAGCAGGCCGAGAAGCCGCGGCGCCGCATCTACGACCACGGCTACCTCGAGAACCGCGTCGACGAAGAGATCGCCCGCCGCGCCGCCCGGCGCACCGCTGGCAGCGACGACAGCGGCGCCACCCTGCGCGTCGAGGTCGGTGGCGGCCTCACGCTCTGCCGCCTGCACATCGACGGCCTCGACCTCGCGGCCCACAACGGCGAAGCCGGCGCCGACGACGTGTTCGTGCAGGAGGTCCTCGAAGACGTGCTGCCGTCGGCGGCGCTGGTGGCCGAGTACGCGCCCGGCGAGCTCGAGGTGCTGTTCATCGACGAGCAATGGGAAGACGTCGAAGAAGCCTGCGACCGCTTCGTGCAAACGCTTGGCGAGCAGGGCGCGCAGGTGCGCACGGGCTTCGCGATCTTCCCGCGCGACGGGCGCACGGCGTCGTCGTTGTTGTCGGTGGCCAACACCAAGGTGCAGTCGGCCTTGACGGCCGAGCGCCCGGGCTATGGGCAATCGGGTCACGCGCAGTCGGGCCACGCGCAGTCGGGCCCGACTGCGCGTGGCCCGACTGCGCGTGACCCGATTGCCCATA
>JBKJNL010000194.1:0-6705 GCA_046593615.1 Myxococcota bacterium
CGAGCGGCCCTGGAGCGGGTCACCCGGGCCCGAGCGGCCCTGGAGCGGGGTACCCGGGCCGGAGCGGCCCTGGAGCGGACGACCCGGGGCCTCGCCCGTTTTGGCGGCCGGCTTCCAGAGCTCCCACAGCAGAATCGACGACGCGCAGGCGACGTTGAGGCTCTCGAGGGCGCCGGCGCCGGGGATGGCGACGACGTCGTCGGACAGCTTCACCAAGGCGTCGGAGAGGCCTTCGCCTTCGGAGCCGAACATCACCACGCTTCGCTGCGGCAGCGGGCTCTTGCCGAGGTCGAGGGTCGCGTGGCTCGAGGTCGCGAGGATCGAGAAGCCGCGCTCGTGCAGCGCCTTGAGCAACGCCTTTGCCGCGGTGGGGTCGGCGACGTCGACGACGCGGGTGTGCTCGGCGCCTCCTTCGGCGGTGCGCATGGCTGCTGGCGACAGCTGTGCGGTGGCCCCGGCGCGCAGCGCGAAGGGCACGCCGAAGTGGGCGCACACGCGCAGGATCGCACCGAGGTTGTGGGGGTTCTTCACGTTCTCGAGCAACACCAACGCCATGCGCTCGGCGGGGCCCAGCTTGTCGACATAGGCGATGACGTCGTCGGCGGCGCTCTCGCCCTTCTCGCGCGCGAGGAACAGCACGCCGTCGTGGTGCACGGTCTCGGCGACGGCGTCGAGGTCGACGGTGGTCTTCACGTGGTAGGCGATGCGCTGCTCGGCGCACATCTTGAGCACGTCTTTGAAGCGCGGCAGCGTCTCCTCGGTGACGTAGACGCGGCGGATGTCGTCGGGGCGCGCGAGAAACAGCGCGCGACAGGCATTCACCCCCGCGACCTTGTGCTCGGGGGCATTCGACGACCGGGGGTGGGTGGAGCGCACAGCGAGACGGTGCGCCCGCCGAATCGTTCGCGTCAACCGTCGTCGTCGACGCCGGCGGTGGCGACCTGGCAAAGGGCAGCAGGACACGAAGCCGGAAACAACGACGCCGGTCGTGGGGACCGGCGTCTCGTCGTCAGTGGGCCACGGCACCCCGGAGCGGGGCACCGGGGGTCACGCCGCTTCGGGGATCCGACGACGACGGCGCAGCAACGCCAGCAGGCCGATCACGAGCGGCGCACCCGAAGCGTCGGTGCTCGAGCAGTTGATCAGGCCACCGCCGGTGACGTGCAGCTCAGGCTCGGTGGTGTCGAGGAAGTCGGGGCGGCCGTCGTCGTCGACGTCGACGCTGCCTTCGCCGTTGTCGTCGAGGCCGTCGCCGTCGCTGTCGAGGTCGAGGTAGTTGAGCAGGCCGTCGTCGTCGGCGTCGTCGCGGCCCTCGAGCGAGTCGAGCAGTCCGTCGCCGTCGCTGTCGGTGTCGAGCCAGTTGGCGCGGCCGTCGTCATCGTTGTCTTCGTTGTCGCCGGCGTCGGCGATCTCGGTGGCGGTCAACAGGCCGTCGTCGTCGTCGTCGGTGTCGAGGATGTCGATGGTGCCGTCGCCGTCGGTGTCGCGGGGTGCGGCGCCGTCGCCGAATTCGTCGCCGTCGTCGAGGCCGTCGCCGTCGCTGTCGGCGGTCGCCGGGTCGCTGCCGATCGCCGCTTCGAGGGCGTCGCCGAGGCCGTCGCCGTCGCTGTCGGGGTTGCACGACGGATCGGTGTCGATCGGGTCACACGGGTCGAGCGGGTCGGAGCCGTCGGTGACTTCTTCGCCGTCGTCGAGGCCATCGTCGTCGCTGTCGGTGTCGTTGGGGTCTGAGCCGAGGATCGCTTCGTCGACGTTCGAGACACCATCACCGTCGGTGTCGAGGCAGGCGGCGGCGGTGATCGAGGGGTCGCACGGATCGAGCGGATCCGAGCCGCCGGCGACCTCATCACCGTCGTCGACGAGATCGTTGTCGCTGTCGGGATCGACGGGGCTGGTTTCGCCCGGCCCGGGTCCAGACGGGTCGACGGTGCCGTCGTGGTCGGCGTCTTCGACGCCGTCCTGCAAGCCGTCACCGTCGGTGTCGGGGTTGGCGGGATCGGTCTCGCCGTCATCGACGGTGCCGTCGTGGTCGGCGTCTTCGACGCCGTCGAGCAGCCCGTCGGCGTCGCTGTCGGGGTTCAGATCGTTTACGTCGACGCCGTTAGGCTGGCCGTCGTCGTCTTCGTCGCCCAGCGGGCAGGCCAGCACGTCGATCTCGGGGTCACAGGGGTCGAGGGGATCGGTCTGGGCCGCGACCTCGGCGCCATCTTCGGCGCCGTCGTTGTCGGTGTCGGGGTCGGCGACGTCGGTCTCGCCGGCGTCGACGATGCCGTTGTCGTTTGCGTCTTCGGCGCCGTCGAGCAGGCCGTCGTTGTCGAAGTCGGGGTCGGTGGGGTCGGGGTCGACGGCGTCGGTCAGGCCGTCGTTGTCGGCGTCGACCACGACGTCGTCGGCGGGGTTCAAGGGGTTCGTGCCGTCGGCGACTTCGCGGCCGTCGCCGATGCCGCCGCTGTCGGTGTCGAACAGGCGCGGGTTGGTCTCGCCCGCGTCGACGATCCCGTTGCGGTTTGCGTCTTCGACGCCGTCGCCCAGGCCGAGCCGTCGGTGTCGGCGTTGCCGAGGTCGGTCTCGCCGACGTCCACGTCGCCGTCTTTGTTGGCGTCTTCGGTGCCGTCGAGCAGGCCATCGCCGTCGATGTCGGGGTTTTCGTCGTTGGGGTCGACCGCGTTCGGCAGCCCGTCGTTGTCGCTGTCGTCGTCGGCGGCGTTCTGGGGGTTGGTGCCGTCGGCGACCTCGTCGCCATCGTTGACGCCGCCGTCGTCGGTGTCGGCGTCGGCGGGATCGGACTCACCGGCATCGAGCACGCCGTCGTCGTCTTTGTCTTCGTCGCCGTCGAGCAGGCCGTCGCCGTCGGTGTCGCGCACCCGCGGGTTCGTGCCGTTCAAGGCTTCGCCTGCGTTCGTCAGGCCGTCGCCGTCGGTGTCGCCGGTGCCGCACTGGATGTCGTTGGCGTCAGGTGAGCACGGGTCGAGCGGATTGCTGGCGGCGGCGACCTCCTGCCCGTCGTTGGTGGCGCTGCCGTCGCTGGCGTCGTCGTCGGAGTCGGCGTCGAGGGGGTCGGTGTTGGTGACGGTGCGCTCGGTGAGGGTGAGCAGGCCGTCGGCGTCGTCGTCGTCGTCGAGGGCGTCGATGAGGCCGTCGCCATCGGTGTCCTGGCTGTTGGCGGCATCTTCGCCGGCGACGCACACGAGCAGCACGGCGATGGTGCCGTCGCACAGGCCGTCGTTGTCGCTGTCGGGGTCGTTCTGGCCGGTGCCGAGGGTGGCTTCAGTGGCGTCGCCGATGCCGTCGCCGTCGCTGTCGCCCGAGGCCGAGGTGCAGGTCGGCAGCACCGAGACGTCGCCGTCGCAGACGCCGTCGTTGTCGCTGTCGGGGTCGTAGGGGTCGGTCTCGCCCGCATCGACGACGCCGTTGTCGTCGGCGTCTTCGGCGTCGGTGGCGATGCCGTCGCCGTCGTCGTCGGCGTCGAGCGCGTCGATGATGCCGTCGCCGTCGGTGTCGCGGTTGGCCAGGGCGTTCTCGCCGCCGGTGGTGCCGGCGACGCAGACGTTGACGACGCTGATGACGCCGTCGCAGAAGCCGTCGCCGTCGCTGTCGGCGTTGTCGAGGCGCGTGCCCGTGGTGGCCAGCTCGAGGGCGTTCGAGATGCCGTCGCCGTCGGCGTCACCGGTGGGGTCGAGGGTGACCGCGGGGCTGCTGGCGCCCGAGAGGGTCGAGGCGCCGTTGCTGCAGGCCAGGTCTTTCGAGAGGTTGCGGGCCGAGGCGCTGGTGCCGAACCAGACGTTGAGCACGTCGGTCTTGCGGTAGCCCTCGTCCTCGAGGGTGACCGTGGCGGCGATGGGATCGGTCCACGGGTAGGCCAGGGTCAAAAAGAAGTCGGCGGTGCCGCCGATGCTCGAGCCGGCGGCGGTGACGCGCACGAACTGCGGCACGCTCAGGGTCTGCAGCAGCACCTCGGCGACCTCTGACGGGTCGTCGGCGCGGCCTGAATTGCCGACGTTCTCGCCGAACTCCAGCGAGTCGGTGTTCTTGCCCGAGAGCAACAACAGGTGCTCGAAGTCGGTGAGGTTGTCGTCTTGATCGATGGCGAAGCCCCAGCCGGCGTTGGCCGGAAAATCGCCACCGGAGTCGGGGCGGACGTCGAGGCGCATGCGCACGAACAGGAAGTCGCCCTGGGTGACCAGCAACGTGGCCGGGTTGTTGACGTCGCCGACGATGTCCTTGCCCTGGTCGCTCTCGTCACCGAGCGTGTCGGCGGTGAAGCCCGGGCCGCAGCGCAGCGGCTGGAAGTCGGCGTCGGCGGGAAAGGCCGTCGGCGCGGTCTGGGCCGCGGCGCCGCCAGCCGAGAGAGCGGCCCAGAGGCCCCCGAGCAGCAAGCACAGACGGGCGAGGGTGGGGGTCGAGCTCTGCATGGGGTGCCTCATCGTGGAGCCGGGATTCGCCGGGAATTCACTGTGCTGTTTCGGGCCATCCATCGCGGAAAATCGGGGCGACTGAACTCATAAATCTGCGCGCGATGGATCGCTCTGCAATGCCGATCGGTCAGGGGGTCTTGAACTCGGTGATGCTGAACTCGACGCGGCGGTTGGCCTCGCGCCCCTTCGGTGTGCTGTTGCCTTCGATGGGTCGGGTCTCGCCGAAGCCCTGGCCTTCCAGGCGGTCGCGCTCGACGCCCTGGGCGACGAGATAGTCGACGACGGCGTTGGCCCGGGCCGCTGACAAGGCCAGGTTCGTGTCGTCGCTGCCCTGGGCGTCGGTGTGCCCCTGGACGAGCATCCGGCCGATCTCACGGTGGGTCTTCAAGACCGAGGCGACCTGATTCAGTATGTTGAAGGAACGCACCTGAATCGTTGATTTGCCGGTGTCGAAATAGACCTTCTCCAGGATTTCGATCTTCTCTCGGGTCAGCACGACCTTGCTGGGCCCCTTGTCTGGGCAGCCGTCCTGGTCGTCGATGCCGTTGAGCGTCTCGGGCTCCGCGGGGCAGCGGTCGTCGGGGTCGCCGATGCCGTCTTTGTCGGTGTCGGGGCAGCCCTGGAACGCCGCGGTGCCGGGCACGTCGGGGCAGCGGTCGTCGCCGTCGGTGACGCCGTCTTGGTCCTTGTCGCCCACCGGACAGCCCTGCCGCGCGACCGGACCGGCCACGAGCGGGCACTTGTCGTCGCCGTCGTTGACCCCGTCGTTGTCGTTGTCGGGATCGGGGCAGCCGTCGGTGTCGTTGAAGCCGTCTCGGTCTTCGGGCTCGAGCGGGCAGGTGTCGTCGACGTCGTTGATGCCGTCGTCGTCGTTGTCGGGGTCGGCGCAGCCGTCTTCGTCTTTGAAGCCGTCGTGGTCTTCGGCCACCAGCGGGCACCCGTCGGCATTGTCGAGAATCGTGTCGCCGTCGTTGTCGGGATCGGGGCAGCCGTCGGCGTCGTCGTGGCCGTCTTGGTCTTCGGGGTCGTTGACGCAGCCGTCGCGCGCGTCGTTCACGCCATCTTTGTCGGTGTCGTTGTCGCGCGGGGCGAAGCGCACGCCGGCGAGGACGCGGGCGGTGGGCGTGCCGAAGCCGGCGATGACGCCGACGCCGACGTCGCCAAAGACCTGCACGGGCCCGATGTCGTAGGCCGCGCCACCGAGCACCTCGAGGGGCGCGGTGTTCACGTTCTGGAACGCCGCGAACAGCGGCGTGGCGCCGTTGAACGAGCCCTGCAGCGTCAACGGCAGCTGGTTGGTCTCGTGGAAGCGCCAGGCGAAGCCCGCGCGGTAGGTGACCTCGTGGTCGACGACGAGGTCGAGGAACTCTTTGCGGTCGCGCAGGCGCAGGCCGAGGTTGGCGGCGACCGTGGCCGGGCCAAAAAGTCGCGAGGCATGCACCTCGGGGACAAAGGTCGGGCTGCCGTCGCCGAGGTAGCTGTCGGCGGGAAAGCCGGTGGGCAACGTGAAGCCCAGCGAGACGGCGAGGTCGAGCAGCTGGGCGTCAGAGCGCAAGATGCGGAGCTTCGGAACCAGGCGCAGGTCGCCGGTGCCGACGGCCGACGGCAGGCCGGCCTGCAGCTGTCCCGACAGCGCGTCGACGTCGTCGGCCTGAAAGAGGATGAACGGCATGTCGAGGCCGAGCTCGATCCAGTCGAGCAGCCCGAGGCTGGCGACGAGGTTGCCGCCGATGCGGTGGGCCACCAGCGCGCCCGCCGGCGAAAACGGATCCCCGCCGCCGTTGCTCTGCTGGATGAGCAACGGGTTCAAGGCGTAGCCGAGCCACAAGGCGACGTCGGGCGTGAGGTGGGGCAGCACCGCGCCGCTCTCGACGTCGATGACGCCGTTGCGATCGAGGGCGGGGCGGAAGCGCTCGGCCGAAAAGGTCCCGGCGCCATCTTCTGCGCCGACCTGGGCGTGCGCGCCTGCGGCCCCCAACAGCCCGCACAGTCCAAGCAGCGCACCCAGCGCGAACAGGTGCGTGACGGCGACGGCGGGAGGCGCTGGGGTGCGAAACATCTCCCCGAACGTGCCCGAGCGGCCCGACAGCGGCAAGTCAACGGACGGTCTGCGTCTCGACCCCCGGCGCTGGGTCGGCGACGACGCCGTCAACCGAAGCGTTCACGCACCGACAGGTCTTCGATCATCTTTGTGGTGTCGGCCTCAAAGGCGCTCTTGTCGGTGCGCAGCTGGGCGATCTTCGGGTCGCGCAGGCTCAAGCGCTTGGTGGCGGCGTCGCGCGTGATGCCT
>JBKJNL010000423.1:0-5269 GCA_046593615.1 Myxococcota bacterium
CGAGGTGACGCTTCCCTCCGGCGGGCCTTGGCGCAGCGCCGTGTCCCTCGGCGATCTCGACCAGACCAACCGGTTGCGGCAGTTGCTGCTGCTCGACGTCAGCGGGCAGTAGGCGGCTTCTCGGTCAGCAATCGATGAAAGGCCGCGAGGTCGTAGCCGACGACGACGCTGCCGCCCCAGTCGACGACGGGCACGCCGCCGCCGGGGATGCCGGCGGCCTTGAGCTTTGCGGCGACCTCGGCGGCGGCGCCGGCGGTCTTTTCGACGTCGCGCTCGAGGAAGGGCACGTCGTGCTCGGTCATCCAGGCTTTTGCCTTCTTGCAGTAGCCGCACCACGCCGCCGAGTAGACGATGACGGCGCCGTCGGGGGCCGGCAGCGCGGCCGCCGACGCCTGCTGCGTGGGGTCGTAGCGGCTGACGACGACGACGGGGTAGCTGCCGTCGGGGGCGGCGGCGCTGAGGTCGGCAAAGAACGCGTAGCGGTGGGCCTGGCGCTGCTCGGGCGTCTTGTCGAGGTCGACCACCAGCACGCGCTTGCGCACCGGCTCGGGCACCGCGGCCACCGACGGCACCGTCAACACGCGGCCGCCGGCGTCGACGAACGAGAACAACAGCGACGTGGAATCGTCGCGCACCACCGGCAGCGGCGGCGCCCCGTCGGGCGAAGACGAAGACGAAGACTGCGAAGAAGCAGCCGAAGACGAAGACGCATCGCCATTGCCGGCGCTGGGCGAGCACGCCGTCGCGCACGCCAGCAGGCAGGCGAGCGCCGCGATCAACGGAGCGGCGCGGAATCCGACGACGACGGAGCGGGTGGTCAAGGCTGGCGAGGGGCGCATAGTCCGTTGCCTCGGCAGGGGCGCTGGTGTAGCGACGACGACGGTAGGCGCCCGTAGTTCAGCTGGATAGAGCGTAGGTCTCCGAAGCCTAAGGTCGCACGTTCGAATCGTGCCGGGCGCACCACCACACGAGACGGGCAGACGAGACGGGGCAGACGACGAGGCAGACGACGACGGGGATTTGCGAAGAACGCTTCGCATCCCCTCGTCGCCTGCCTCTCGCCGGTCCGCTCCTGCTCTCGGGCCTGACATGCCGCAGACAGACAGCAGAGACACCAGAAGCAGACGACGACACCCCGCTGCTGCGGCCAGGACGACGATGACGCTCCCGCTCTTCCTTCTGCTGCACGTCGTCTACGGCACGATCATGGGGCTGGTGTTGTTCCCGCGCATGCGCGCCGAGGGTGAGGTGCTGGGCCCGCCGCTGTTGTTGACGCTGGTGCCCGTCGCCCTCGTCACCGCCCCCGTCGGCGCCGTCTTCTTGCGCTACTGCGGCGGCTGGTTCCTGCACGGCGCGTTGATCGGCGACGGCAGCGTCACCTACGAGCGCTTCCACTTTGGCTTGTTGCTCGGCGTCGGCCTGGGCGCCGGCCTCTGCACGATCGGCGGCATGTTTCACGTCGTCGCCTTCATTTCGCGCGATCGCCCGGCGCTGGCGCGGCTGCCCATCTATGCCTCGGCCCTCGCCGCCCTCGTGCTGCTCGCCTTTGAGCTCGAGGCCATCATCACCATCCGCGGCACCGGCGGCCGGCACCTGTGGGCCCACCCCGCCGGGCTGCTGTCGCTGGCGCTCGTCGTCGTGCTCGCCGGCTGGGTGCTCTACGCGCGCCAGCGGCTGTCACACGTGCCGCGGGCCCAGGGCGGCACAGGCGGTGGTCCGCCGGTGCGCCAGGCGAGCAACCCCGGCATCCAGATTCCTGTCGAGCGGTGAACGCCGGGATGACGCTGTCATGAAGACGTTGCTGGCCATCGAAAGCAGCTGCGACGAAACCGCCGCCGCCGTCGTCGACGTCGACAGCGGTGCGGTGCTGTCGTCGGTCATCCACTCGCAGGTGGCCGACCACGCGCCCTTCGGCGGCGTTGTCCCCGAGATCGCCTCGCGCGAGCACCTGGTGAAGATCGACAGCGTGGTCGGCGACGCCCTGCAGCAGGCCCAGCTGGCCCGCGCCGACGTCGTCGCCGCCACCTACGGCCCGGGCCTGGTCGGCGCGCTGCTGGTGGGCCTGACCTACGCCAAGGGACTGGCGCGGGGCTGGAGCGCGCCCTTCGTCGGCGTGCACCACATCGAGGGCCACTTGATGGCCGCGGCCGCCGACGCCGCATCGCCTCCGCCGCCGTTCATCGGCCTGGTCGTCAGTGGGGGCCACACGGCCCTCTACCGCTTCGAGGGCATCGGCCAGGCGAAGCTGCTCGGCCAGACCCGCGACGACGCCGCCGGCGAGGCTTTTGACAAGAGCGCCAAGCTGCTCGGCCTCGGCTACCCCGGCGGCATCGTCATCGACCAGCTGGCAAAGACCGGCGACGCCTCGAAGATCCCGATGCCCCGCTCGCTGCGCGATCGCAGCACCTACGACTTCTCATTCTCGGGCCTGAAGACCGCGGTGCGCGTCTACATCGAGCAGCAGCGCGCGGCCGGCGTGGCAATCGAAGGACAGCACCTCGCCGACCTGTGCGCCGCCGTGCAAGAGGCCATCGTCGACATGCTGCTGCACAAGGCGCTGTTGTGTTGTCGTCGCCAGCAGCTGCACACGCTGGTGCTCGGCGGCGGCGTCTCGGCCAATTCCCGGCTGCGCGCCGAAGCCGTGCGCCGCGGCCACGACGACGACGTCGCCGTCTACCTGCCGCCGCGCGCGCTCTGCACCGACAACGCCGTCATGATCGCCATGGCCGCGCGGGCCTGGGTGCAGGCTGGCAAGACCTCGAGCCTCAGCTTGATGGCGGCACCCGACGCACTGGTGGAGTCGTCGTCGTCCGCGCTGCGCTGAATCTCCTCGGTCAGGCGTGCACGCCCCTCTCCTCCCCTTTCTCCACTTCCTGTGGAGAGAGGGGCGGGGGGAGAGAGGTCGACGACGACGCCGTGAGAGACGCCGACGACGACGCCATCAACGACGACGACGCCATCATCAGGAGAAAAAATCAGCGGGCGGCGAGAGCCCAGGCGACGCCGGGGGCGATGCCGAGGACGACGACAATGAACAGCGTCAGCGCCGTGGCCGACAGCGCGCCGAACGTGCTCTGGCTGCGGGTCTCGGCGGACTGCGCGAACAGGTCGGGCAAGGGCTTCAGGTAGTAGACGATGCCGGCGACACCGCCGAGGGCGGCGATGATGGTCGGGCCCGTGCCCCAGCTCGCCCAGCAGGCTTGCAGCACGGCGAGCTTCGTCCAGAAGCCAGGGAACGGCGGCACGCCGGCCAACGACAACAGCGCGACCGCGAGGCCGATGGCGCGGGCCGGGCCGAGCTTGAGCGATCCACCGGGCTTGAGCGCCGCCAACGGCAGGGGACCGGTGCCGGTGCCGGCCAGGCAGGCATAGGCGAGCAGCGCCGCGGCGCCGTAGCCGAGCATGTAGAAGCCGACGGTCTGCACCGCTCCGCCGCTGATGGGGCTGGTGCCGCTGGCGGCGCCGACGCCGAGGAAGCCGGCGTGGGCGACCGCGGAGTAGGCCATCAGCCGCCGCAGGTCGGTCTGGGCAAACGAGCAGACGACGGCAAAGACGATGGTGAACAGGCCGAGGCACACGAGCGGCAACTGCAACACCTCACCGGCGCCGCTGCACAGGCGAGCCAGCGCGACGGCCGCGCCGAGCTTGCTGACGACCATGACGTAGCCGACGAACGACGACGGGCCGGCGGTGTAGGCGTCGAGGGCGCCGAAGTGCACGGGCACGAGGGCCAGCTTGAAGCACAGGCCGACGGCGAAGAGGGCGACGCCGACGACGACGAGGGGACGCAGGCCAGCGGCGACCGCGCCGAGGGCGGGGATGTCGAGGGACCCCGTGCCGAGGAAGCTCAGGGCCATGCCGAACAGCAACGTCGCAAAGGTGACGGCGGTGAGCACGAAGTACTTGAAGCCGGCTTCGAGCGGACGCTGCCCCTGCCCGAGCGAGACCAGGGCCGCGCCGCTGAGCGAGATCATCTCGACGCCGAGGGCGAGCTCGAGGAGGTTCTGGCCGGTGACGAGCACCAGCGCGCCGATGCCGCCGATCAACAGCAGCGCCGCGGCCTCGGGGGTCTGGCGGCGCTCGAACAGCTCCGCCGACGACAAGAGCAGCTGGCCGACGACGAGGGCGACGCCGACGACGAGGAGCGCCAGGCGCGACAGGCCTTCGTCCTGGAAGGCGCAGAACAGCGAGACGGCGGCGGCGAGGATGCCGATGGCCGAGGGGATGATGCGGTTGCGATCGATGCGCGGGGCCAGGCCCAGCAACACCAGGCAGCCAAAGACGAGCGCGATCTCGGCGCGGTGGACCCAGGACAGTGCGGCGAAGTCGGGCATGTTCAGCGGGCTCCGTCGGCGGGAACAGCAGGAGGCGTCGTCGCGGGGGCCGGCAGCGTCGGCGCCGTCGTCGAGGGGGCCGTCGGGGCCGGCATGCTCGGAGGACGGGTCGTCAACGGCGTGCGCTTGCGCAGCTTGTTCTGGATGGCGTCTCGCGCCCGCGGGTTGATGCCGGCGGGGACACCCGACGACGGCGCGGTCTTGACGGCGTCATCGAGGCGGCGCGGCAGCTCACCGCTCGGCTTGCGCAGGGCGAGGCCGGCCAGCAGCGCGACACCGAGCATCGTCAACAACAGGTAGCGGCCGACGTGGCCGGCGTGGACGGCGGCGATGCCCTGGGGCAGCACGTCGACCTCGCCGAGCACGCCGTCGGACAGCGCACCGCCGGGGACCGGCAAGCCCTTCTGCGGCCGCTTCGCCAACCACACGCCGCAGGCGACGCCGAGCAGGCCGAGGACAAAGGCACCGGCTCCGAGGGCGTCGGGCATCCAGTGCACCTCGGCGCCGGCGGCCACCGAGCGGCCGAGCAACCGGTGCAGCAGGCCGGTGCCGGCTTCGAGGTAGCCGAGGGCGACGGCGCCGATGGCCAGCGGGATGAGCGGCAGGTCGAAGCCACGCAGGTGCTGTTCGTGTCCGTGCTCAAGGGCGCCGTGGTGCGCGGCATGGTGTGACGACGAGCCGGGGGCGCCGTGAAAGATGCCGAACCACAAGCGGCCGGCGTAGGCGCCGGTGATGAAGATGCCGAGCAGCAGGCCGTAGAAGACCCACGGCTGGCCATGGGGACCAGACATGTGGTGGTGGGCCGCCGAGAGGATGGCCTCCTTCGAGATGCCGCCGGCGGTGATGAGGGGCGTGCCGATCAAGGCCAGGCAGCCGATGACGAAGAACCAGTAGGCGCCCGGCAGGTCTTTGCGCAGGCCGCCGACCTTGCGGAT
>JBKJNL010000426.1:0-3103 GCA_046593615.1 Myxococcota bacterium
CTACCGCGCCGACCGCGGCACCACCGAGGCCCTCGAGACCCAGGGCAGCTGGCTCGGCATCGTCGACGATCTCGAGCCTTTTCTCGAAGACCGCACGGCGTCGCTCGGCAAAGACGACGTCATGCTGCTGTTCACCGATGGCATCACCGAATGCACCAACGCCGCCGGCGAGATGTTCGGTCAAGACCGGCTGCGGCAGGCCCTGACCCGTCACGCCACCGGCCGCGTCGAAGACATCCTCGAGAGCATCCTGCGCGAGGTGCGCGAGCACCTCGCCCACCAGGATGACGACTTGACCCTCATGGTCCTGCGACGCGTCAGCCCGCCGTCGTCGATGTAGCGCGAGCGCCGCGCAGGCGGGCTCTCGTGCGCTTCGTCGACGTCACTCTTCACTTCACTCGTCGTCAGCGGCGCCACCCATGACACCGCCGTCGACGCCGCCGTCGACAACGCCGTCGACAACGCGCACGGCCGGCGCATCCGGCAACAACCATTCGCCGTCGTCGGGCCAGGCCGAGCCGACCGCCATGAGCGTGAGCCCGTCGGGCGGCGCGCACAGCCCCGCGGCCTGCCGGTGCCGCGCTTCGAGCACCGCGACGACGTCGACGACCACGAAGGGCCGCCATCCAGAGCCGATCTCGGCGAGAAACCCCACCAGATTGCGCACCATCTTTCTCAAGAACGCATCGCCGACCAGGTCGACGACAACGTCGTCACCGCGGCGCGAGACCTCGAAGCGATAGAGAGTTTTTTGCGCCTGGGCTGCGGTGCAGCCACCAGCGCGAAACGAGCTGAAGTCGTGGCGCCCGGCGAGCACCGACGCCGCCGCGTT
Organism: Myxococcota bacterium; assembly: GCA_046593615.1. Lineage (GTDB taxonomy): Bacteria > Myxococcota > UBA727 > UBA727 > VGSZ01 > VGSZ01. The sequence goes on from JBKJNL010000426.1 coordinate 833, forward strand.
CATGACGTCGACGTCGAGGGGCGGCACCACCCGCCAGCGCTGCCCGTCCTGCAGGCCATCATGGGGTCCATCCTCAAGCTCGCCGTCGAGGCCAGCGGGGTCGCAACGGTCGCGCAGCAGGTAGCGGTAGTGCTTGCCCCGCGAGATGCCGCGGGCATGGACGTTGGGCGGCACTCGTCGCACCTCGACGTGGCGCAGGCCATCCGGGCGATCGACGGCAGCGGCGCGTCCGAGGGCGTCGACGTCGATCGACAACGCCGGCGTGCCCTTGTCGGCGAGGAAGTAGCAGGTGGCCAGGTTGGCGACGGCGTGGACACCGCGATCGGTGCGCGCCGCAAAGGCCAGCCCCTTGGGGCGAGCCCCCGGTGCTTGCTGCGAAACGGCGTCGTGCAGGCGCTTCTCGAGGGCGCCGCCGGCCGTCTGCAGCCCCGGCTGTGGCTGCAAACCAAAGAAGCCGGCGCCGTCGTAGCCGAAGCGCACCAGCAGCGCGGTCCGTTTGCTCAGATCTTTCATCGGATAATTCTCTGGATCGGGGTGTTCCACCGTCGTCCGCCTCTTGGCAGGGGGAGCCGTGCTGGCCATGCTCTGTCCGCGTGACCTCGACAGCCCGCCAACCGCCTCCGCGCCGTCCCAAGGGGAAGGGCAAGGACGGGTCGTCGGCTGATGCGCCTGACAGGCCAGCGGGGCCGGCGTCATCGGCATCGGCATCGTCGGCCGGTGCCACGGGGTCGGCGTCGAGCGACTTCGACGTCGGTGGCCTGACCCAGCTCGCCGAAGAAGACGCGACCCAGGGCGAGTGGCTCTTCAAGCACGACGACCTCGTGCTCGGGCCGGTGTCGGCCATCATCCTGGTCGAGAAGATCAAGAAGGGTGAGCTGTCGTCGGAGACGCCCATCGCCCGCGATGGCCAGCCCTTCCGGCCGATGAAGCTGCAGTCGCTGTTTCGCGACGCCTGGCTGGCCGCCGAAGAAGAGCGCCGCCTCGCCGCCGAAGAAAAGGCCTGGCAGTCGGCCATGAGCCGCACGCGCCTGGTGCGCGTCGTCGTCGTCCTGGCCTTGTTCGCGCTGCCATTCGCCGCGGCCGCGGCCGGCGCCCGGGCCCTGATGATCGCCCGCCCGTGGGACGACACGCCGACCTGGATCGCCAAGGTCCCGCCGCTGGTCGACCTGCCGCAGAAGCCACCCGAGGTGAAGAAGGTCGAGCCCAGGTTGCCCGACGCGACGCAGCCCCCCCAGGTGGCCGACAGCGGCAACGACGGCGACGACGACGTCGACCCCAAGGATCCAAAGAAGCCGCGCACGCCAAAGAAGCCGGGCGACAAAAAGGGCGACGACAAAAAGGGCGACGACAAAAAAGACGACGCCAAGAGCGACGGCGTCGTGCAGGAGACGCTTTCGAACGCCGAGGCCATCGCCCCGCTCAAGAGCGCGGCCGGCGAGATGAAGGCCTGCTTCAAGGCCGAGATGGAGTCGAACCCCGACATGCCGGCCCAGGTGGTGCTCAGCTACACGGTCACCGAAGACGGCAAGGCCATCAACATCGCCCTCGACGCCCGCGAGCTGCGGGGCCGCCCCGTCGTCGGCTGCGTGCAAAAGGCCATCGGCGCCCTGCGCTGGCCGCGCTTCAACGGTGAGCGCAAGAACGTCAGCGTGCCCTTCAAGCTCGGCAAGCCGCCCGCGCCGAAGCCCTGAGCGGCCTCGTTTCGGGCCTGTGCTGCCAAACGTGCTGCCAACCGTAGTTTTCAACATGCTGCCAACCGCATTCGACGTCGACACCCGCGCCGCCATCCGGGCCCGCCTCGGCGCCATCACCACCCGCCGCCTGCCCGGTGACATGCCACGCGCTGCCGTGCTCGTGCCCCTCTGCCACGTCGACGGCGTGCCCGCCGTGCTGTTCACCAAGCGCACCGAGACCGTCGGCACCCACAAAGGGCACGTCAGCTTCCCCGGCGGCCGCAAAGACCCCGGCGACGTCGACGTCTTTGACACCGCCCTGCGCGAGCTCGAAGAAGAGATGGGCATCGCGCGCGAGCAGGTCGAGGTGCTCGGCGCCGGCCACGAAGTCCCGGCCCTCACCGGCGTCGGCGTCACGCCGGTGGTCGGCTTCGTCGGCGACATCGACATCGCGGCCTTGCGGGTCTCGCCCCACGAGATCGACGTGGCCTTTGCGCTGACGTTGTCGTCGCTGGTCGATCCGCGTCACCGCACGTTGCAGGTGGTGGGTGCGCGCACGGCGCCGTTGTTTTCGGCGGGCCCGCACCCGGTGTGGGGG
>JBKJNL010000244.1:0-3991 GCA_046593615.1 Myxococcota bacterium
CCGGTTCGAAGGGCAGGCGATGCTCGGGATTCGCCGCGCGCGGCCGGGCGCACAGGTGGAGGAAAGGCTCGGCCCGCCACCGCTGGACTTCCCCGAAGCGAGCGACCTGCCGGGGCTCACCAAGGGTTTCGTCGTTCGCGGATAAGTCGCGCTATCCTCCGCTCCCTTCATGGCCGCCCCTCAAGTCGCCACCCACGCGGGTGCCCGCTTCGGCAAGTACACGCTGATCGACCGCATCGCCGTCGGTGGGATGGCGGAGATCTTTCTCGCCCGTCAGGCGGGGCTGGAGGGCTTCGAGAAGACGATCGTCATCAAGCGGATCCGCCCGCACCTCTCCAAGCAATCCGCCTTCGTGAAGATGTTCCTCAACGAAGCCAAGCTCGCCGCGCAGCTGAACCACCCGAACATTGTCCAGATTTACGACCTCGGTCGCATCAACGACTCGTACTTCATCGCCATGGAATACATCTCGGGGCGCGACATGAGTCGCATCATCCCGAAGGCCGAGAAGGCCGGCATTCCGTTCCCGATGATCTACGCGCTGCGCATCGCCTCGAACATCTGCGAAGGCCTGTTCTACGCGCACACGAAAACCGATGCCTACGGCAACCCGTTGCACGTCGTCCATCGTGACGTGACGCCTGAGAACATCCTCGTCGGCTTCAACGGCACCGTGAAGATCGTCGACTTCGGCATCGCCAAGGCGAACTCGCAGATCGAGCAGACCCGGGCGGGCGAGATCAAGGGCAAGCTCAGCTACATGAGCCCCGAGCAGTGCATGGGCCACCCGCTCGACGCCCGCTCCGACCTCTTTTCGTTCGGCTCGGTCATCTACGAGTGGATCACCGGCTACAAGCTGTTCACCGGCGAGAACGAGATGGCCATCTTGAAGTCGATCATCGACGGCAAGATCTATCCGCCTTCATACTTTAAAGAAGACGTGCCAGAAGCCGTCGAACGCATTCTCATGAAGGCGCTTGATAAAGACAAAACCAAGCGATACCAAAGCGCCTGGGAGATGCAGTTCGACATCGACACCTACCTGGCGTCGTCAGAGTTCACGCCGTCGAACATCCACCTGTCGAACTTCCTCAAGCAGATCTTCGGCGATGAGATCGAGCGCGAGAAAGAGCTGCTGCTCAAGCACAAGGAAGAGAGCGAGCGCGCGCCGGTCCCCGGCGAGAAGAACAACGGCGTCGAAGAAGAGGTGCTCGAGCTCGAAGAGGTCGGCGGTCGGGCGCTGACCGACAGCATCCTGAAAAAGGTCGACGACGACGACGCCAGCATGGAGGACACGCACAACGGCAAGAAGGGCAGCGGCGTCCGCGCGCGGCCGGGCAAGAAGAACGGCGACAACGCCGAAGTGCGCATCAAGCTCAGCGCCGCCGAGGTCGAGTCGCTCACGCGGGTCGCCGAGAAGCACAAGATCTCGGTCGAGCAGCTGACGCGCGAGCTCATCAAGAGCCACATCCGCTGGCTCGGCGAGTAGGCCGCAGCCACGCCGGAGACACCGCTGACGACGACGCCGGCCCGCAGTAACGTCGGCCCATGACCGACCCGAATACGCCGGCGCCGATTGACCTCGACCCCTCGTTCCTCACCCCGAACGAGCCCGTGACGACGTCGACTGCGATGACGAGCCCGGCACCCATCGCCGCCGTGCCGTCTGCGCCAGCTGCCTTTGAGACCAGCTTCCCGCTGATTCCCCTCTTGAAGGACGCGATCCCCGCGGCGTTCCAAAAGGCGATGGACCCGACTGGCCCCGCGCCCGGCCGCATGATGGCCGCGCGGGCCATGGCGCCCATCCCGCCAAAGGCGCTCGTGCCCATCATCTACCAGCTGATGATGGACCCCGACCCGAAGATCGCGGCGGCGGCCCACAAGACCTTCATGACGATGGACGAGAAGCTCGTCGCGCCCGTCCTCGCCGACCCCCTGCCCGGCCAGGTCCTTGGCGCGCTGGCCCACGTGCTGGTCCACAAGTTCCACCTCGTCGAGAAGCTCCTGCTGAACAAGCAGACACCCGACGATGCCTTCGTGTGGGTCGCGCAGAACGCCGAAGACGCCAAGGTCATCACCCTCGTCGTCGAAAACCAGGAACGCCTGCTGCGCAACCACCAGATCGTGCGCGGTCTGAAGAAGAACCCAAAGGCGCTGCGCTCCGACCTCGACAAAGCCGTCGACTTCCTCGTCCGCGAAGGCGTTTTCCTCGACGACGTCGCCGAATTCGAAGACGCGTTCTTGCGGCTCGGCAAAGCCGAGATGCTGTCGGTCCTCAAGAACGTCAAGGTCACCGACGAGCACCTCTCCGATCGCGAACGGCAAAAGGCCAAAGAGCTCGGAATGTCGGCCGACGACTTCATGACCTCGGGCTCCGACGTGCTCACCGATGACGAGCGCGAAGCGCTGCTCGATGAGCTCGCCGACGAAGGCGAAGAGGGCAAAGAAGACATCGCCGAGGACTGGCTCAGGATGCCCTTCATGAAGCTGCCCATCCCCATCCAGATCAAGATGGCGATGACGGGCCCACACGAGAAAGCGATCGAAGCTCTCAACAGCGCCAACCGCGTCGTCGCCGGATCGGCCATCCGCAACCCGAAGATCAAAGAGAACGATGTTGTCAAGATCTCGCGCAGCAAAACGATGCATGAAGAGGTGATTCGCTACATCTGCAACAATGGTGATTGGACGAAGTCCTACGCGGTCAAATTCAACCTCGTGCAGAACCCCAAGACGCCGCCGACGCTCGTCAGCCGTTGGCTGCCGCTGCTGCGGGGCTCAGACCTGAAGAGCCTGTCGCGCTCCAAGCAGGTGCCCTCGCAGGTGCAGCTGATGGCCAAGCGCCTGCTCAGCACGCGCGAGGGCTAGGACGCGCTGACGGCCCAGACGGAACCAGGTGCAAAAAGAAGCGGCCCCGATGGGGCCGCTTTCAGATCGCTGGTCAGACCGCCTTTCAAGTCGCGCGGTCAAATCTCAAGCGACGGCTGTTCAGCCGTCGGCTCGAGGTCTCACCAACGGTCGCCACCGCCGCCGCCGCCGCCACGACCACCACGGTCGCCGCCGCCGCCGCCGCCGCCGAAGCCGCCGCCGCCGCCGCCAGTGCGCGGACCGGCGCCGCCGGGCTTGCGCTCTTCAGCTGCGCGCACGGTGAGCGCACGGCCCTCCATGCTGTTGCCGTTGAGGGCCTGGATAGCTGCCTGGCCTTCGGCCGGGCTGCCCATCGTCACGAATCCGAAGCCGCGGCTGCGGCCGGTATCGCGATCAGTCACGACTTTCGCGCGCTGCACGGTGCCGTGCGCTGCGAACATCTGACTGAGCTTGCCGTCATCGACGGACCAGGGGAGATTGCCTACGTAGAGTTCCAAGAAAACCTCATCTTGGGCGCCTAGTGCGCCCGCTCTGACGTGCTTGACGTCGGGTAACGGCGCTGCCCGCGCCACGGGGTCACCAGACAGACGTGTCTGGCAACAAGGGCGGGATTCTGTTATCCGGGACCCGTCCTGCCAGTCAATTATTCCCAGACGTTCCTCCAGAGGGAAGCGGCGGTCCTCACTTGGTTTGCGCGACCCGATGCGGATCGTCTGCGCTCCACCAGGATTGAAGCCATGGCCAGACGTACCCCAGCCACTTTCGCCAAGCGTCAGCGCGAGATGGAAAAGAAGCGGACCGCAGCCGAGAAGCGCGCACGCCGCCATGACCGCTCGCCCGATGAGGGTCCGGTTGAACCCGAGATCACGATCTGCAAGCCGATCCTCGACGAGGAACAGCCCTGACCGATAAGGGCTGACAGCGTCATAGCGACAGCAACCCGAGCCGGGGCTCCCGGCGAGGGCGCGCCGTCGGCGCGGGTCCGCAGGACCTTGCGGAAGCGCTCAATCGGCAACCGATAAAAACCGAGTTAGACGGGCTGACAGCGTCGTAGCGACAGCAACCCGAGCCGGGGCTCACCCCGCTCCGCCCATTGCCCGGCTCCCGGCTCCGAACACCGCTC
>JBKJNL010000349.1:0-7817 GCA_046593615.1 Myxococcota bacterium
CAAAGTCGCAATTCACCGGTGTGGGCCACGCCGCCGGCGAACAACGTGGAGATCGACAACGGCGGCATGCGGGGAGGCGCACGTGTGCTCGTTGGCGTGCCGCTCGGCGAGAAGTTCGTTCTCGACCTCAGCGTGGGCGCCGACCTCGCTTTGCTCGCCCACACCGCGCCCTTCGTCGAAGAAGGCGAAACCATCGCCGGCGAGCCGCTGGGCTTCGTGCGCTTCGGCGTCGGCTTTGGAACCCGACGATGAGCAGGAAGCTTGTGCTGGTGCCGAGCGCGCCGACCGAGACGTTGAGCGACGCCGCGCTGGTGGCCGCCTGCGGGTCGGGTGACACCGAAGCGCTCGGCGCGCTCTTCGATCGACGTCAAGGCGACGTCCGGCGCTTTTTGTTTCGGCTGGCGGGCACCGATGCGCGCGACATCGACGACCTCGTGCAGATGACCTTCCTGGAAGCCCTGCGCGCGAGCCCGCGCTTTCGCGGTGGATCCGCCGTGAAGACGTGGCTCTTTGGCATCGCCACCAACATCGTCCGCCACCATGTGCGGAGCGACGTCCGCAAGAAGACCTTCCTCGTCGCGCTGGCCGTGCAGCCCGCCGCGGCGCCCATCGCCGCCGACGCAGCGGCGCGACAGCGTCAACAGTTGACGGAGCTGCAGGCCGCAGTGCTGCAGCTCCCGCTCGATCTGCGCACCGTCTTCGTCATGTGCGACGTCGAAGGCACTGCCGGCGTTGAAGCCGCCAGCAGCCTCGGCATTCCCGAAGGCACCGTGTGGCGACGCCTGCACGATGCTCGACGACGACTGCGCGCCATCATCGGAGAGCCATCATGAGCACCACACCATGTCCCTCGGTGATCGAGCGGGTGTGCGCCTCCGTCGACGGCGCCGACGACGTCATCACGGCCCACATCGCCGAATGTCCAGCGTGCCGCTCCGCCTGGGCCAGTGACCAACAGCTTCGCGCGCTCGCCGCCAGCCTGCCTGAGCCGCCGGCCGGCGACGTCATCGCGACACGAGCGATGCTGCTCGCGCGCGCTCAGGGCCCCACCCGCCAGTCACCCCCGGCATGGCGGTCGAGAGTTGCGGCGAGAGTTGCGGCGGCCGCGCTGTCGGGCGTCGCGGCTGCGGCTGCAGTGGTGTGGCTCGTGACCCAGGCGCCAACGCCGTCGTCAAAGGGCGCCGTTCATGTCCACGGCGTCGTCGACGTCGTCCGGCTGGCGTCGTTGCCCAACGAGGTCGTACGGCTCACCGAAGGCGCCATCACCGTCGAGGTCGCCCCCCTGCGTGCGGGAGAGCGCTTTCGCGTGGTCACGAGCGACGCCGAGGTCGAGGTCCGCGGCACCGCGTTCGACATCGTGGCCGTCGGCGACCAGCTGCAGTCGGTGCGCGTGCTGCACGGCCTCGTCGAGGTGCGTCCTGCTGGCGGCGAGACCGTGCTGCTCTCCGCTGGTGAGCGCTGGACCCGGCCAACGCCGACCGCGACGGCCACGCCGACGACCACGCTGACGACCACGCCGACGACCGAGACGACCGAGACGACCACGCCAACGACGGAGCCGTCGCGGACGCCGTCGCCGTCCAGCATCCTGCGCCCGAGAGCGGTGGTGGGCCGGGTCGATGTTGCGCCGGCGCCGACGTCGACGCCGCTCCCGACGCCGCAGATGGGACCCGACGAGATTGCCTACGCCGAGGGTTGGTCGGCGCTGCGCGATGCTCAGTTCCATCTTGCTGCGGAATCGTTTGCGCGCGTCCTCGGCTCTGACCGGACGGAGCTCCACGAGGACGCCGGCTTCTGGCGCGCGGTGGCGCTCGCCCGGTCCAGCGATCCGGGTGCCCGAGCGGCGTTCCAGCGCTTCCTGCAGCGCTTTCCGGACGCGGCGCGCGCGGGCGAGGCCTCCGTCGCGCTCGGTTGGATTTTCGTTGAAGCGGGCGGCGTCGACGACGCGCGCGCTGCGTTTCGCCGCGCGGTCGCCGATCCGTCCGCGGCTGTGCGAGCGAGCGCGCAGGCCGGCCTGGCAGCGCTCGACCACGTCGACGATCGCAACCCTCGGTAGCGCTACTTGACGACCTGCCGGGTCACGCTCTTGGCCTCGTCGCTGCCCGGCGCCATCTCGATCACGCAGCGGTAGTGCGTCAGCGCCGCGCCGACGTCGCCGGACTGCATGCGGATCTTCCCGAGCATGTAGTGCCCCTTGGCCGTGCCGCTGCGCACCTGGGCCTCGCTGGCGCGCTGCGCGGCTTTCGACAGGTCACCGGCTTCGAGCTCCATCTGGGACTTCAAGAGCAGGTCGTAGGCGGCTTCGACGTCGGCGGAGGCGGCGGAGGGCCGGGCGCAGCCGTTGTTGCTCTGAACAGGTGGCGCCGACGACGTCGCCTTTGCGATGCCGAAGCCGGCGCCGAGGCCGACGACGAGGGCGATGGCCACGGCGACCACCGGAAACGCCCGGGGCTCGGCGGGCGTGAGCATCCCGGTCGAGCCGGGGGCTGGCAGCGTCTGCGTGTGGCTCTCGACGCCGACGGGCACGCGCATGCGACTGCGATCGAGGGTCAGCGCCGGGGCCGACGCCTGCGACTGCGGCACCGAAAACGACGACGACGCCGACGACGACAGCGACGACGACGACGGCGACGACGGCCGCGATTGTTCGCGCAGCACGGTGGCGTCGTTGCCCGACCCGCCGTGACGCTGGAGCGGGTCGCCTGCACCAGTGACGGCGCGGGGACGGCTCACGGTGGCGACATTCGGCGCGGGGCGCGTGGGGCCCGACAATCCGGGCAAGGCCATCGTGGCGACGTCGTCGCCGTCGACCTCACTCTGCTGCGAGGCCTGCTGCTGCGCCGCGGGGATCGGCTGGCCCGTGGGCCGCGATTGCGCGCGTGACGACTGCTGCGACTTCGGCTGCTCGACGACGGCGCCGCCGGCGGGCGGGGCCGGGCCGAGCACGTACTCGACGATGGGGGCGAGGTCGGAGGCGTCGTGGCCGCCGAGGGCGTCGAGGGACTTCTGCAGCGCCCGGCCAAAGGCGCCGACGTCGGCGAAGCGCTCGTCGGGGTTCTTCGACAGCGCCCGCAGCACGGCGTTGTCGACGCCGGCGGGGATGCCCGCTCGCACCGACGACGGCTTCGGCGTCGGCCGGCGGATGATCTTCTCGAACATCAGCAGGTCGTTCTTGTCGTGGAACAAGCGGGTGCCGGTGAGCAGCTCCCAGACCACGATGCCGGCGGCGAATTGGTCGACGCGCTGATCGATCTGTTGGGCCAGCGCCTGCTCCGGCGCCATGTACGGAATCTTGCCCTTGATGTTGCCCGTCGCCGTGTGCGTCTCGCGGCCCGTCGCTTTTGCCACGCCGAAGTCGGTGACCTTCACGACGCCATCGCGGCCGATGAGGATGTTCTGCGGGCTCACGTCGCGGTGGATGAGCATCAAGGCGACGCCGCGTTCGTCCTTCATGCTGTGGGCGGCGGCGAGCCCGCTGCAGAGCTCGACGCCGATGCGCAGCGCGTGGGGCAGGCCGAGCATCTCGCTCTTGCTGCGCAGTTTTTTCTGCAGGCTGGCGGCGTCGAGGCCGTCGATGAGCTCCATCGCCATGTACAAGCGGCCGTCGTATTCGCCGGAGTCGTAGACGCGCACGATGTTGGGGTGCACGAGCTTGCTCGCCAGCGCCGCCTCGTCGCGGAACATGCCGGCGTACTCGGCGTTCTCCATCATCGCCGGCAACATGCGCTTGAGGGCGATGGGGCCGCGGATGACGCGACCGCTCGACGAGCCGCCCTCCATCTGCCGCGCGACGAAAACCTCGGCCATGCCGCCGGCGGCCAGGAACCGCTCGAGGACGTACGGGCCGAAGCGCTGGGGGTAGGTCATCGCGACCCTTCTAGCGGATTGTGCGCGACGTCGTCGTCGCCGCTGGCACCACGAAGGACGCGCCGAACAGGTCGTCGTCGTAGTGCATGTGCAGCTTCGACCCGCTCTCCATCGTCAGGTTGCCGTTGCCGGCGACGATCATGCCGTGGAAGGAGAAATCGTTGTCGCCGGCGCCGTTGGCGAAGTCGATGTTGCCGCTGACCGCGACGAGCGACCCGGCGAGCGCTGGCCTCGAGCCACCCGAAAACGCCACGCCGTTGCTGGCGACGATGGAGGCGAAGGGCGCGTGCTCCTGCCCGAAGCCGAGCGCGAATGGAGAGTCGCCGGTGAAGCGGCCGGCAACGATGAACGTGCCGAGCCCCCAACCCTGGGGTGTGAGGTCGTTCTCGGGCCGCGGCGTCGACGCAAACACAGCGCTGGCGACGACGTCGCCCGGCGAAAAGCGGTAGGTGCCGGCGGGCAGGGCAGCACTGCTCTCGAATTTCACGTCGCTGCCGACGACCGCCGCCCTCGCCGCCGCGGTGCCGTTGCAAATCTGGCTGCCCGCAAACGGCCCCGCGTCGGCGCCCGAGCCGCAGCCCACGGGTTTGCCGCTGACGCCCTTCCAGGCGGTCTTGCACGTCGACCAGTCGGGCTTCCTGGTCAGCGCGTAGTCGGTGGTGATGACAACGCCACCGATGGTCGCCGCCGTCGACAACGCCGACACCTCGGCGGATTTGGGGCGCCACTCGTTGCCGTTCATCTCGCCAAACGACAGCAGGTCGACGGGCGCGCCGGCGACGGTGACGGCGATGGGCACCCAACAGCGCTTCGTGCTGCTCGACGGCGCCGTGAGAATTTCCGACACCGTCGGCGTCGGGATGTTGTCGTCGGCGGCGGGCAGCTCTCCCCTCGGCAGCTTCGCGCACACGCCCGCCGGACCGTCGAGCGCGCTGTCCCAGAAGAACAGGCCACCGAGCGCGGCATCGCGGACGACGTAGAAGTTGCACTTGGGCTGCTCCCGGTTGAACCAGAAGGCCTCGTCGACAGCGAAGTTGGCGGGCGTGAGGGGCGGCTGGTCGAAGGGCTCGTCGAAGGGCTGACCGCCGAGGGGGTCGCGCCTGGGTGTGCAGGCGTCGGGGTTTTCGGGCGTGGCCGGGCCGATGCGGCAGGTGCCGGCGGCCGACGCCGGGTTGCCGGTGGTGTTGCCCTCGGCCGTCGGTTGGCCGCAGACGCGGTTGCCGCCGCCAAAGTCGAGGTTGCCGCCGGCGGCGATCTCGCCGATGTCGGAGCAGAAGTGCAGGTCACCGCGGATGTCGATGTTGCCGTTCACGTGGATGGCCGGGCCCGGCAGCGCCACCGTCGAAATGTGGAAGCGGCGCAGCGCCGTGCGATGGCGCGCGGTGTCGGGGTTCGTGCCCGGGTAGATGCCGACGACCGAGATCCACACGCCGCGGTTGCGATCGCGAAACGGGTTGTTGCCGCGCGTGAAGGCGGGGCCCTCTTCGCACTTGCCGCCGTTGGGTCGGTTGCCGGTGAACACCGAGAGGAAGCGGTTGGCGTCGGCGTCGTCGGCGTCGTCGTCGAAGCGCACCAGGTAGGCGCCGGCGTTGAACGGCACGAGCTGGTAGTTGCGCGTCTCGTACTCCTTTGGCGTGCCGTCGGTGAAGCGCGGCAGCCCGCTGGTCGACTTCTGCGGCGACGTCTGCAGGTCGACGGCGGTGTTGCAGTCGATGTTTTCCTGGGGGTCGAGCAGCAGGTCGTAGTCGCGCTCGACGGCCGCGACGCGCTCGGCATAGGCGACGGCGCGCTCGAGGCCGGCAATGGCGATGGTCTCGCTCTGATCGATGGCCGAGCCCTTGACCGACACCAGCCGGTTGGCACCGGCGGTGAACACGAGGGCAATGGCGATGGCGACCATGGCCACGCTGCAGATAACGACGATGACGAGGGCGAAGCCGCGCGAGCGGCCCGTGTGCGGGCGCGCGAGGCCGGAGCGTCTGGCCATCAGCGCCTCCCCGCCTCGCCGTAGCCGTCGCCGGCGTCGAGGAAGAAGCGGCGCTCGACGCGGTGCCGCACGACGATGCCGGTGTCGACGGCGTCGCGGGCGACGACGAGGTCGACGCCGACCGAGGCCACCCGGGCCAGGTTTGCGGCTGAGAGTGGCGGGGTGAGCTCGGCCCCGTCGCGCGCGAAGTAGCGAAAGGTGAACGAGTCGAGGTTGTTGGCGACGGGCTCCCAGGCCGTGCCTTCGTTTGGGACCGAGCAGCCCGCGGGCGAGACCGCGCTCGTCAGCGGCGCCGACCCGGCCGCCGGAAAGCCAGGGCTCTGCACGTCGAGCACCTCGCCCCAGCAGTGGCGGCGCGCCAGAACGCACTTGCGGATGTCGCCGTCACACGGCGAGCCGTCGAGCTTTTCAACCGAGTAGTAGACGCGGTCGAGGGTGGCGATGACGGTGCTGCCGATGGCCGACTGCGCGAACGTCGCGCGCGCCAAGGGTTCGCCGTCGGTGACCGGAAAGTCGTCGTCCAGGTTGATGCCGCGCCGGCCGTTGACGTCGCTGTCGGCCGGCAGCCCAGCGGTCATGGCCACGCGCCGCCATGTCCACGCGCCGTTGGGCGCTGTCAGCAGCAGCAGCTGTCGCGCGCTGCCGGCCGACGGCGCGATGCCGGCCCACTTGCCCAACGCCCAGGGGCACGTCGTGGCGTTGACGGCGGTGGAGCAGCTGGTGGCGGTGGGGTCGAGGCGCACCAACGAATTCGCCAGCGGGTCGCAGACGTAGGAGCCGGTCAGACTGGGCGCGCACAGCGAGATCTCAGACGTCACCGCGACCTCGTCGCTGTCGCCCGTGCCCTTCATGGCGGCGAGCGTCGTGAGGCCGTTGAAGTCGGAATTGGGCATCGGCAGGTCGCCGATGAACGCGATCTGCTGGGCGCCGCCGACGCGGATGACCGGGCGCATGCGGCCCGCGCGTCCGCCGACCTCGCGACCCCAGGGGACGCCGACGCCGGCGTAGCCGAGGTCGCCGCCGACCATGTCGAGCATGTACATGGCGTCGCGCGTGGCGGCGTTCTTCAGCATCGATTCTTTTTGCGTCGCCTGCACCGTGACCAGCGTGCCCATGGCCACGCTGGCGATGGCCAACGACATCGTCGTGCCGATGACGAGCTCGAGCAGGGTAAAGGCCGGCGCGTGTCGGGGCTGTCGGGGCTGGCGTGTCATGGCGTCACCGGGACCTTGCGCCGCAGGCGCTCGTAGCGAAACGTCGCCGCGCCGCGCGACGTCGGGTACTCGACGGTGACGACGATGAGGTCGACGGAGTCGTCGGCGGCGAGGGCCGGGACACTGGCGGCCTTTACGCTTGCCGAGCGGGCCACCGAAAACGCCGTGCGGAACCCCTTGTGCGTCGGCACCGGCGTCAGCCCCTGTGAGGCCAGCTCGGTGCCGGCCATCAGCTCGTCGGCGATGCCGAGGGCCAACGACGACGCCTCGGCCCGCCGCGCGGCCATCGAGGTCTCGTAGCGAGACGACGCAATCATGGTGACGCTCGTGGCCAGGGCGATCGAGACGATGCCGCCCGCGATGACCGTTTCGAGCAGGATGTAGGCGCGCTTCATCTTGGTCTTCACATCATCCGCCCGATCCGCCGCCGGAGCCGAAGCCGCCGCCGAGGAAGCCGCCGCCGTCACCGTCGTCGCCGTCGTCGCCGTCGTCGCCGTCGTCGCCGTCGTCGCCGTCGTCGCCCTCGTGGTCCGCGTCGAGCCCCTCGGCCGTGTGCGACAGGGCGTGCAGCTTGGAGCCGAAGTCCTCGAGCACGCCGCGGAGGTGCGGCACGCCGGCGCCGATGCGCTCGACGAGCTCGGTCACCAGCTCGGTGGCGGTGGTGAGCGGAATCACGAGACGTGCGACCGGCTCGGTGCGGTGAATCACGGTGTCGCCGTCGCGCGTGGTGCTGCCGCTCACGGTCGCGC
>JBKJNL010000496.1:0-9734 GCA_046593615.1 Myxococcota bacterium
CGCCGACCTGATGCTGCGCCTCGAGCGGGCTTCGGGCGGCACGCTGTTCCTCGACGAGGTGGCCGAGCTGGGGCCGACCGCCCAGGTGGTGCTGCTGCGGGCCCTGCAAGACCGCGCCGTCGACAACGACAGCAGCGGCGGCGGCGCCGCCATCGACGTCCGCGTCGTCGCCGCCTCGGGCGTCGAGCTGTCGGTGCGCGTGACCGAGGGGCGCTTCCGCGAAGATCTCAGCTGGGGGCTCGACGTCGTCAGCCTCAAGCTGCCGCCGCTGCGCGAGCGCGACGGCGACGTGGCGTTGTTGGCGTCGTCGTTCTTGACGCTGCACGCGGCCCGCCACGGCCGGCACATCGATGGCTTCGAGCCCCGGGCGCTGCAGGGGCTGACCCGCTGGAGCTACCCGGGCAACGTGCGCGAGCTCAGCCACGCCGTCGAGCGCGCCGTGGTCTTGTGCCCTGATGGCTCCCCGCTGCGCTTTGAAGACCTGCCACCCGCGATGCGCGCGGCGGCCGACGACGAAGCCGCGGCGGTGGTGACGTTCCGCATCGGGCAGATGACCCTGCCGCAGATGGAGCGCGCGGCCATCGACGCCACCATGGTCTTCTCGGCCGGCGACAAGGTGCAGGCCGCCAAGCTGCTCGGGCTGTCGCTGCGTACGCTCTACCGCCGCCTCGGCGAGAAGCCGGGCGTCGAAGTCGACGACGACGAATGACCTGCCGGCGCGGGCGCGACTGCCCTCGACGGGTGTGTCAGGCCGCCGAGCCAGGGCCGTTGCCTGCGGCGACGGACGGCTTGTCCCCGACGAGAATGACCGCTAAGCGCCCGCCATGAAGCTCGTGGAGATCCTGGAGCCCGGTCGCGTGGTGCACCGCCTGCACACGACCACGAGAGACGAGGCCCTGCGCGAGCTCGTGCACCACGGTTTCGTGCAGCGCACCAACAACACCGAGCTCGGCATCGCCGACGAAGACCGCATCGTCTCCGTTCTCCTCGAGCGCGAGCGCATGTTCTCGACGGGCATCAAAGACGGCCTGGCCATCCCCCACGGCAAGCTCGAGCGCCTCGACACGGTGTTGGCGGCGTTCGGCGTCTCCGAGCCCGGCATCGACTTCGGCGCCCCCGACGGCAAGAAGAGCCAGATCTTTGTGGCCCTGCTCGCGCCCGAGAGCGGCGCCGGCCTGCACTTGAAGGCCCTGGCCCGCATCAGCCGCATCTTTTCCGACCTCCACGTGCACCAGCGCATCCTCGAGGCGCCGTCGGCCAACGCGATCTTCCAGGTGCTCGCCGGCGAAGACGCCCGCTACAGCTGATTTTTTTCGTCGTCGTCGTCGTCGTCGTCTCCTTCGTGGTCGTCGTCGAATTCTGACGTCCCGTCGCCCGGGGTGCACGGGCCAACACTGCAGAGGGGCTGCCATGAAGTCGGTCAAGGTCGCGGAGATCGTCGAGAGCACAGCCTCCGACCTGCAGCTCGCGGTGCTGGCGGGTCGCGCCGGCTTCGCCAACGTCATCAACGTCACCCGCATCCAGAAGCCTGGCCTGGCCCTCACCGGCTACGTCGACTTCGTCCAGAAGCAGCGCGTGCAGATCCTCGGCTCGACCGAGCTGACCTACATCGATCGCCTCGATGAAGACACGCGGACGCGCGCCTGCGAGGGCTTCTGCGCCGTCGACGTCGCCGTCATCGTCTGCACCAAGGGCATGGCGGTGTCGGCCGCGCTCGTGAACGCCGCCGAAGCCCACGGACGCCCGCTGCTGACGACCCCCCAGGGCACCGACGTCTTCATCGCCCGCATCGAGAGCTGGCTCGAGGATCGACTGGCCCCGCAGACGACGATGCACGGCGTGCTCGTCGAGGTGTACGGCCTCGGCGTGTTGCTGCTGGGCAAGAGCGGCATCGGCAAGAGCGAGCTGGCGCTTGACCTGGTGCAGCGCGGACACCCGCTGGTCGCCGACGACGTCGTCACCATCCGCCGCCGCGGCGCCGAGACGCTCTACGGGCAGGGCTCGGGGCTCACCAAGCACCTCCTCGAGATCCGCGGCCTCGGCATCCTCAACGTCAAAGACCTCTTCGGCGTCAGCGCGGTGCGCGAAAAGAAGCGCATCGATCTCATCGCCGAGCTGGTCGAGTGGAAGCACGACGAGGAATACGACCGCCTCGGCCTCGACGAGCGCTTCTTCACCATCCTCGACGTCGAGGTCCCGCTGATCACGGTGCCGGTGCGCCCGGGCAGAAACATGGGCGTCATCGTCGAAGCCGCCGCGCGCAACCAGCTGCTCAAGAGCATGGGCCACAGCTCGGCCCTCGACCTGCAAGAGCGCCTGGCGCGGGAGCTCGCCCGCGGCCACGTCAAGAGCGACGTCGAGTAGCGCTCGCGGCAACGAAAAAGCCCGCTCAGCGGGCTTCATCGTCTCGGGGTTGTCGTGAGGGTTGGTCGCGAGCGCCTGCAAAGGCGAATCACTGCACGTGGAACTCAAACACCTGGTGCAGCTCGCCGTCGACCCACAGGCGCAGCTCGTAGTCGCCGGCGGGGTCGCCCTCGGTGATCGACCAGGCATGCTCGATGACGCCGTCGTAGGGCAGGTCGATGCCGGCGGTCACGGCGACCTTGCCGCCGTCTCTGATGTCGATGAAGTTGGCGCCGGACCACTGCGCGGGGGCCTCGGGCAAGACCAGCTCTTCGCGCCAGGCCACCGGCTGTCCGTCGGGGACGGCGATGCGCCACGAAAAGGTCTGCCCGACCAGCAGCGGCACCTCGGTGGTGGGCACGTAGCCGTCGCAGGCGTCGTACATGCCGAACGAGGTGGCAGCCACCCGCGCGCTCGGTTGCTCGACGAAAAAGACCCGCTCGTTCTGCAGCACAGACGCGACGGCGATCGCGACGCCGAAGCCAAGCAGGGAGCGGAGAAAGAGGTCGCTGGCGAGACGGGTGTGCATGTTCGTCGACCCTCGGGCTTTCGTTGAGCATAGCGATCACGGCAGCGGCGCCACCCGGTGTCTCGCTTTTCGCCAGCGCAAGCAGGCTCGCCCGTCACCCGCCCGTCACTCGGCGCAGACCGCGGTCTCGTCGAGGGGCTCCCAGCGCTCGCGCACGATGCGCACCACGGGCTGCGGCGGAACCGAAGCGGTGTCGCACTGCGCCGTCGTCGCCGTGGTCTCGATCTGGCGGCCGACGAGGGCGATGCAGTCGTCGTTGCCGACGTCTTTCAGGCGGCCGGGCTCGACGGCCAGCGAGAGCTCGAGGGTGTTGGTCAGGGCGCAGCCGGTGTTGCGATCCGCCTGGCTGCTCTCATCGACGAACAAGAAGCCGCCCTGCGCATCGCGGGTGCCGAGCACGGCGCGGTCGTCGACGCCGCCGCGGGTCAAGCCGTAGAGCCAGAAGGTGTTTTCGTCGGCTTCGACGATGTCGACGCGCAGCGCGGCGATGGCCTCGTCGCGGGCGCAGCCCTCGGGCGCGTCGCCGACCGAGCGGCACGTCTCGAGCTGCACCACCTGCGAAGTAAAGGTGCCGATGATCGGCTCGGGCGCGCAGCCGGCTCCGAAGAGGCTGGCGGTGACGACGACGACGACGACGCGCAGCTTGTGAACGCGGCTCATGGGCCCACCGGCAGGGTGTTGTCGGGGTCGGTAAAGGCGCGGCCTTTGAGGTCGTCGAGGGTGCGCTCGCCCACGGGCGTGGTGCCGCAGGCCTCCGGCCCCTCGATGACCGAGCGGATCGCCAGCTCGCCGTTGAAGTCGGCGCGGTCGGCGGTGAACGAGAGGTCTTCGGTGGTCGTTGCCGTGCAAGGGCCGGCGCCGTCGGTGACGACGCGGGAGCGCGACGAGGTGCGGGTGGCCAGGCGGGTGGTTTCGTCGTCGGCGTCGTCGGGCAGCGGGTCGAGGATCCACACCTCTTCATCGACAAAGACGCGGGACACGTGCTCTTGCACCTCGATGGTCCAGACCTCGACGCGTGGCGGGTCGAACTGGTCGGGCTCGACGCAGAATTCGCCGTTGCTGCGGATGGTGCACTCTTCGGAGCGCGTGCGCGTGACCTCGTAGAAGACGACGCTGTCGCCACCGCACGAGGCCCCACCGACGACGGGCACGACGACAGCGCCGACGAAGCTGCCGACGACGACGAAGGAGCGGGAGACCCATCGCTTCACGGGCGCTCCTGGAGCGTCTGCTCGGCGGATGCGGTGCGGGCCAGCACGGGGTCGTCGACGCGGACGCCGTCGATGCTGAAGACGAGCTCGTTGACGGTGGGCGTGCCGCAGGCCTCGTCGTTGCCGTTCACGTCGGAAAAGAAGCCGATGAAGTGGTCTTCGTCGTCGGGGTCGAAGTGACCCATGGCCACCAGCTCGCCGAAGCGCGCGCAGTTCTGGTTGTTGGCGTCGACGGAGCTGAAGCGGCGCCGCGTGAACGCGCACAAGCCGCCCTCGCCCCGGCAGCCCTCGGCGTCGATGACGGTGAGGTCGTTGTTGAAGATCAAGCCGGGCAGGGTGCTGCCCTCGTGGGTGGTGATGCTGAGCGCGGTGCCGTCGCCGCTGCGGTCGAAGATCCACCGGCCCGAGACCGAGCGTTGCGCGAGCAGGGCTTCGTCTTCGCAGTCGCGGCTGGCCTGACCGGTCAGCGTGCACTCCGACGTCGGCACCAGGGTGACGTCGAAGCCGGTCAGCGGTGGCGGTGGGCCACAGCCCAGGAAACAGCCCAGCGAACCGAGCAGGCCGGAGACGGCGACGACGACGACAAAGGACCGGTTTCTCACCACGCGCCGACTCTACCCGGAACCTGCCCGTCGGCAAGACGACATGGCAGACACGGCAGACACGGCAAGACGGGCGCAGCGAAACGGGCCGGCGAGGGCCAAAAGACAACGGCCGTGGAAGGCAGCGCTTGCCGTCCACGACCGCCGTAGGCCACAAAAAATCTCAGCGCTGCATGGCTTCTTCGGTGAAGTCGGCCTCGGTGAGCTTGGCCGTGGGATCGACCTTTTCGAGCGTGAGCTCGGTGCGGGCGCCGGTCTCGGCCTTCATTTCGACCTCGACGGGCACCTGCTCGCCGTTGACCTTCTGCAGCTTCTTTACGCGCAGCGTCTTGAGCGGCGCCTTTGCGTTGTCGAAGAACTCGATCTTGAGCGGCACCATCAGGGTCTTGTGCACGTGCGCGATGAGCTTGCCGTAGGGCGCGCCCTCGATCTTGGGCGTGATCTCGAGGACGTAGACGGCCTGGCCGCCGACGTCGCCGTCGGGGAGCTTGACGATGGCGACCTTGTCTTTTTCGGACATCGGCAGCGGCATCAGGTCGGCGTAGGTGAAGTCGGAGCCGAAGAACGACGACGACGCGTTGCCGGCGGCGATGCGGCGCACGACCTTGGCCTTTGGCACGTAGACATATTGGTCGGGCAGCGCGTCCTTCTTTTCGACGACGAGGAACGACGTGCCGTTGACGTCGGCCGGCGTCGTGAATTTGACCAGCGAGCGCAGCAGGCCGTCGGTGCCACGCATCGCCTTGATTTCCAGCGAGCGCGCCTTGGCCTCACCCTTGGCCGTGATGATGTTCATCTGAATCGACGCCGTGCCCTGCTTGAAGCCGACGGCGCCCTTGGCCAGCGCCTTTTGCGCAATCTCTTCGGCGTTGGGTTCGGCGACGGGCGCGGCGGCGGCCTGGGCTGCGTGGGCGGGCGCGCCAGCCAATGTGCCAGCCAGGGCAAAGGTGGCAAACGCGGGCAGCAAAGCGCCGCCGAGAACGGGGGCGAGCAACAGCGGGCGCAGGGTACGAAACATGGGCTCTCCAGGAGTGGGGGGAACTGAGCGAGCCGCTGTGGCGGCCCTTGCGCGAGTCGAACCTTCGTCGCCTCTGACGCCTGACGTCAACGACGATTCAAGCTTTTTCTGGCGTGGTGCGAAGCCGTTTCACGGGGACGCCGACCTCGGGTTTCGCTGCACCAACGCCAGTGCCGGTCAGGCGCGATGCACGTCTCGAGACGGTCCGCTTCGGCGTGTCGGCCGGGCGCCGACATCTCACCCGTCACGACTCGGCAGCTCGCGTGCAACCACAACCAGGCTGCGGCCGCCGCGTGATTCGGGGTGCGCCGGTGGGTGGGGACGTGCGCCGAGACACACCTACGTGTCGCATCAGCCGATCTGGGGAGGGCGCTGAGGCCTCAGGCATCCTTACCGTCCTGTTGTGGACGCGACGATGAGGTGCCGGATGGGTTTTGTGCGTGCTTCGCTGTTGGCAGGGCTCGTGAGCGGCTTCGTCGCTGCTCCCTCGCAGGCTGCTGATGGGGCTTCTGGCACGCAGCACGTGCAGGCCCCGCAGGCAAAGGTCCCCGCGCAGCGCGTGCCGGGCCGCGCGCTCTTGAAGCTGCAGCACGCCGACAAGCGCAGCGGCGCCGTCGTCGACCTCGGCGGCCTCAAGATCGTCGCCGGTCGCACCGGCGTCGACATCCAGCTCGTGCGCCCGACCCTGTACGGCTGGCTCATCGTCGACATCAAAGACGCCGGCAGCGCCGTCGTCCCCGACGAAGCCCAGACCCTCGCCCTCATCCAGCGCCTCGCCGTCGACGAAGCCGTCGACGCTGTCGGCGAAGACAAATGGATGCGGGCCTTTGCCGTCGCCAACGACCAGGGCCGCAACCAGCAGTGGCCCCTCGACGTGCTGCACATCGACCAGGCCTGGGATGTCACGCAGGGCCTCTCGGGCCAGCGCATCGGCATCGTCGACACCGGCCTCGTGCGCGGCCACCAGGACATGGTCGGCAGGGTCGCCGCCGGCTTCGACTTCATCAGCAATGGCCAGACCGCGCAGGACGGCACCGGCCGCGACGACGACTTCCAGGACAACGGCGACCAGGGCAACGGCCAGGGCAGCTTCCACGGCACCCACGTCGCCGGCGTCATCGCCGCGGCCACCGACAACGGCGTCGGCATCTCGGGCATCAACCGAAACGCCCAGCTCGTCATCGCCCGCGCCCTCGGCGCCGGCGGCGGTGACCTCGTCGACATCATGGAAGGCGCAGCCTGGATGGCCGGCGCCCAGGTGGCCGGCGTGCCCTCGGTCGGCGCCAACCGCGTCAGCGTCATGAACCTCTCGCTCGGCAGCGACAGCAGCTGCTCGGCCTTTGAGCAAGACGTCATCAACCAGATCGACGCCGCCGGCATCGTCTTTGTCGCCGCCGCCGGCAACAGCAGCGGCGGCGGGCAGATCGCCCCCGTCGGCAGCCCCGCCAACTGCGCCGGCGTCGTCGCCGTCGCCGCCCACGGCCAGACCCGCGGCCTGGCGCCCTACTCGTCGTTCGGCGCCCAGGTCGACATCGTCGGCCCCGGCGGTGACCAGCAGAACTTCGGCGCCGCCGGCGGCGTCATCTCGTCGATCGGACCGGGCAACGCCGACTACGCGTTCTTCGAAGGCACCTCGATGGCCGCGCCGCACGTCGCTGGCGTCATCTCGCTGATGCAGGCCATCGACCCGGCGATGAACCGCCAAAAGGCCGAGTCGATCCTCGTGTCGAGCGGCCAGAGCTGCGACGGCTGCGGGGGCAAGGTGGCCATGGACGCCGACGCCGCCGTCCGCGCCGTCACCCTCGACCCGAGCGACCCGGTTGATCCGGTCGACCCCGTCGACCCCGTCGACCCAGGGCCCGCCGGCGACGACGACGCCCTCGAAGAAAACGACGGCCCCGCGAGCGGCCAGAACCTCGCCTGCGGCAGCGACGTCAACCTGGTGGCCCTGCCGGCCGATCAAGACTGGTTCGACGTCAGCGTCGCGGCGGGCGCGCTCAACATCTCCATCGAGGGCGGCGCCGCCGACCTCGACCTCTACCTGCTCAACCGCGGCGAAGTCATCGCCGAGAGCGTCAACGCCGACAGCAACGAAGCCATCCTCAACGTCGACGTGCAGGGCGCCGTGACCGTGCAGATCCTGATCAACCCCTTTGTCGACGAGACCAACAACATCCAGCACACCGGCGCGTACGTGCTGCACGTCGACTGCACGCCCGGCGCTGCGCTGCCCCCCGACCCCGTCGACCCCGGCCCCACCGACCCGGTCGATCCCGGCGAGCCCGGCGCAGCCCTCGACGACGACGGCCTCGAAGGCGACGGCGGCGATGATCGCGACTCGGCCGTCGAGCTGTTCTGCGCCCAGGAAGAACCCGAGCTGACCCTCAACGACGACGACTGGTACTTCGTCGACGTCCGCGCCGGCGACACCCTGCGCATCGACAAAGACGGCGCCGACGACGTCGACGTCGAGATCATCGACGGCGCTGGCGTGGTGCTCGGCAACGGCGCGGGCACCGCCATCGCCCGCAACCTCCCGCCCGGCAAATACCTGGTGCGCGTTGCCGCTGGCGTCGACGACGTCGCCTACGGCCTGACCGTCGACTGCCTCGCCGCCGCGGGCGCCACCGGGTCGCCAAAGGCCGCCGGGGGTTGCTCGAGCGCGACCTCGACGTCGTCGGCGCCGCTGTTGGGCTTCCTGGGTCTGCTGTTGGTTCGCAGTCGTCGTCGTCGCTGAGTTCGGGGCTGACGTCGGGGCGGCGCGGCCCGCGACGCGCGACAGAGAGCGAAATGAGAAACGCGCCTGATCGGCGCGTTTCCTTCTTTTGGTTTCCGTGTTCGTGAAGATTCAGCGGGCAAAGAGGCGGGCAAAGAAGCCCTTCTTTTTCGGGGCCACGGCGTCGGGGGCCGCCTTTGGCGGAGGGCCGGCGAACTCGATGAGGTGCTGGCCGGCGGCCAGGCGGGCCAAGGCGGCGTTGGCGTCGACGTCGCCAGGGCTGAAGAGCAGACAGCGTTGCAGGGCCTGCTTGGCTTTCTCTTTTTCGCCGCGCTGCTCGAGCGCGGCGGCGCGCAACAGGTAGGCCTCGGTGGCGTGGGGGTCCTGGCGGGCCACGCGCTCGACGAGGGCTGCGGCTTCACCGCGCAGCTTGACGTCGGCAGAAGCGAGCAGCACGCGCGACAGGGCCAGGGTGTGGCTCGAGACCGTGGGCGCCAGCTCGGCGGCGTAGCGCAGCGCGGAGATGCCGGCGTCGACGGAGCCGCTGGCGTGCAGCTGGCGGCCGAGGTCGGCGACGATGACGGCGATCTCGCGGGCGTCGTCGGGGCCGACGCTGGTGGCCCGGGCCCGGGCCTCGCCGAGCGCCTCGTCGATCATGTGCCGCGCGCGGGTGACGTCAGCGGGGGCGTCGCGCCAGCGCACCACGTCGGGCAGGTCGGGCGCATCGCTCTTGTCGATGAGCACGATGCGCACGTTCGCGAGCTCGGGGCGCCGGCGGAGATCCGCGGCGAGCAGGCGGCCCGAGAGGCGGGCGGCGTCGCTGTGGACGACGACGAGCAGCGGTCGCCGCCGCAGGCACAGCGTCAGTCCCTCGAGCCCATGCTTGGCCACCAGGGGCGTGTAGTCGTCGAGGGCCAGGGCCTGGGCCAGCACCGACTGCCCGGGGACGCCCTCGACGAGCACGATCTCGGCGACGAACGTTCCCGGACCGGGTGTCGTCGGGCTGTCGGAGCCGAACGAGGCCAGCTTGCGCGCGCGTCTGGCGGCGCCTTGCGCGTCCACCGAGACGCCCTGCGGGCGCACTCCCGACCCGGGTGTCCCGCTCGACCCGGGCAACGGCATCGGCGGCGCCCGCGACGAAGGAATCGATGGGACCGACGGAATCGGGGCGATCGACCGCGATGCCGCGCGCGCGGCCGGAAGAATCGACGCCGACGGCGCGCGCGCCGACAACGGCGGAGCAGCGTCGAGCGTC
>JBKJNL010000497.1:0-7466 GCA_046593615.1 Myxococcota bacterium
AGGCCCGCACCAGCTCCCCCAGCAGCGGCAAGGCGTCGCCGTCGTCGCCGGCCACGCGGGGCACGACGACGACCGGTGGCGGCGCAGACGCGCAACCGGAGAGCAGCAGGAAGACGACAAGGGCGCGCATCACGGCATGACCGACGACCAAAAACAGAGAGGCGCCCGCAGGCGCCTCTCCGTCGGAGTCGACGTCGTCGTCTCAGGGGGCGGTGGCTTCGTTGCCGCTGCCGTCGCCATCGGTGTCGGGGGGCGGCGCCTTTTCTGCGCCACCGGCGGCCGCGGCGCCCTTCTCGGAGCCGATGTTCGGCAGGGGCTTGCCGTCGAGGGCGATGGGGGCCTTTTTGGCGTCGAGGCTGACGCCGGGCTCGAGCACTTCGACCTTGGCTTCGGCCTTTAGCTTGTCGAGCAGCTCGCGGGTCGCCTTGGACTTCTGGCGCGCCTTCAACGAAGTCAGGATCGAGTCTTTCACTTCATCATAAGGACGCTGGGACTCAGGCGTCTTCTCGTACACCTTGATGACATGGAAGCCGAACTGCGTCTCCACCGGCCCGACGATGTCGCCGGGCTTCGCGGCAAAGGCCGCGTCTTCGAACGGCTTGACCATCCGGCCACGCGAGAACATGCCGAGGTCGCCGCCGCGGTCCTTGGTGGGGCCGTCGGAGTACTTCTTGGCGATCTCTTCGAAGTTGGCGCCGGACTTCTTGGCTTCGGCCATGACCTTCTTGGCCTCGGCAAGCTTGGCCTTTTTCTCGGGCTCGGTCGTGGTCTTGTCGACCTTGATAAGGATATGCGACGCCTTGATCTGCTCTTTCTGCTTATACTTATCAAGGTTCTCGTCGTAGTACTTTTTGGCTTCGACGTCGCCGGGCTCGGAGCTGGCGAGCAGCTTGGCGAACAGCTTGTCGCGCAGCAGGTTCTTCTCGAGGTCGGACTTCACGTCGGCCTCGGTCTGGTTGGTGCGCTCGAGGAAGCTCAGGAAGGCCTTGTCGCTGCCGAAGCGCGTCTTGTGCTCGGTGACCTTGGCGGTGAGCTCGTCGCCGGTGACAGTGACGCCTTCGGCCTTGGCCTTCTGGGCGATCAGCTGCTCTTCGACGAGCTTGCGGATGAGGTTCTCTTTGAGACGCGTCTCGAGGGCCGGCGCGATCTGGCGACCCGCACGCTGGAAGCGGGCGCGCGTGCGCTCCATCTGCTTGTCGAAGTCGTCGCGTTCGATCTCTTCGCCGTTGATGCGAGCGACCGGTCCCGAGCCCGACGCCGACGTCGCCACGGTCTTGTCGCCGGCGGCCTTGCCGTCTTCGGTCTTTTTCGGACAGGCGGCCAGCGTGACCGCGAGCGACAGCGCGCTCATCGTCAACAGCAGGTTCTTGAGGGTGCGCTTCATGAATGCTCCAGGTGAAAAGGCAGCGACGGCATCGCGGTATCGCCGGCCACGACGAGGGTCAACCCGGCGACGCCGGGCGCGATTCCGCCAGACGATCGCGGACGCGCCGGAACACCGTTGGCGTGGCTGGCGTGTGCACAGCAGTCCCCGGGCGGTCTCCGCGTCTGCACATCGAGAGTGGAGAGCGGGGCCGGAAGAGGAGCGTGAGGGTGATGCGCGCCGACGGAAAGCGGTCGCTGCTGAGGCGACTTGAGAGCGTCAGCTCTTGCGCCAGATCTTCAGGATCTGCAGGAACGCAGCAATGGCGAAGCCCATGACGATGCCGCCGATGAGGCCGATGATCACTTTCTTGCCGTAGGCCTTGCCAGCCGACTGCTTCTCGACGCGCGGCGGAACGACGACCTCGAAGCGGGCCTCGGCGGCGGTCTTCTCGAAGCCGAGCTGGTAGTCGGTCTGGTTCTTCTCTTCGCTGAGCTGGTCGTAGAGCTTCTTGGACGAATCGTAGGAGCGCGTCAGGTCGGCGTAGCGGGCCTCGAAGTCGGGAAGGCTGGCCTGCGCCGCGCGCACCGTCTCGAGCTGCTTGCGGATGGTCTCGAGCTGGGTGGACTTGGCCTGCAACTCGGCGCGCATCGTCGAGCCGGACTTGGTGCCAGAGCCGCCGCCGCCGCTTTCTTCGGGGGCGGCTTCGACGCGCGCCAGGCGCTGCTTGACGGCGACGACGTCGGGGTGGTTCTCGCCGAGGCCGCTGGCCTTGAGCTCGGCCAGCTCTTCGCGCACGGCCTGCACCAGCTTGGCCTTGCGGTTGCCGCCGCCGCCCGAGCCCGAGGCGATCTCGAGCTTGAGCTGCTCGATCGACGCCGTCAGGTCGGTCTCGGTCTTCTGCAGCTCAAAGACCTGCTCTTGCGACTTCGCCGCGTTCTCGGGCAGCGACGCCAGGTACTTCTTCTTGAATTCCTTGAGGTCTTCGTCGGACTTCTTGAGGGTCTCGTCGGCCTTGCCGATCTGCTCGCGCAGGTAGTCGACCTTGGTCGTGATGACTTTGGTGGTCTTTTCGACCTCGCTGTCGGTGAACGTCTTCAGGTGCGTCTCAAGGAACAGCAGGGCGTTTTCTTCGCTGCTGGCGGTGAAGTCGCCAACGAAGTTCTGCACCGGCGGCGGCACGCCGTAGTTCGGCGTCGTCGACTCGAAGTTCAGGTTTCGCTGCAACACCGCGATGCGGTCGTCGCTGGTGTCTTTCTGGCCGAGGGTCTCAAGGGTGCGTCGGAGCAACACCGTGCTCTTGAAGTTCGACTTCGCAGCCTGTGCGCGGTCGGTGGCCACGCCACCGCCCGCGGCGCCGCCCGAGCCGGTGAGGATGTTCATCTCGAAGCTGGCTTTGGCGCTCGGCGGAGACGCCAGCGCGAGTCCGATGCCGCCGATGAGGCCGACGACGGTGGCGATGCCGATGATCTTCTTGAAGGGCAGGAAGAAGTCCGCGATTTTGCGGACGTTGCCGACCATCTCTTCGAGGTTCATCTCCTGGTCGGGGCCCTGGGGACCATTGACCACGACAGGCCCACCCATGGGCATCCCGTTCATGCCCATCGGCATCCCGTTCATGCCCATGCCCATGTTCGGGCCGAGGATCTGGGGATCCTGCATGCGCTCGACGCGGTTGGCCGCGGGCCCGGTGGCCGCGCTGCCGCCGACCGACTGGAACTTGAAGACCGTGTAGCCGACCTGCACCAGGTCGCCGTCACGCAGCTCGCAGCTGCTGATTTTCTGGGCGTTGACCAGGGTGCCGTTCGACGAGCCCAGGTCTTTGATCGAATAGCTGCCCGGGGCGCGCACGACCTCGCAATGGCGGCCGGAGACGCGGTCGTCGGCGAGCGTGATGTCGGCAGACTCGGAGCGACCGAGCAGGGTCTGCTCGAACAGCGGGTACTTGTGGCCGACGTTGGGGCCCATGCAGACGAGAAAAAACGCGTCGGCGGCGGCGGAGGAGCGGATGGCGAGGGCTTTTTGTGCTTCTTGGGTCGACATCATCACGGTCTTGTCAGGCTTTTGGTCGCCGTTGGCGGCGGGCGAGGCGGGAGAGGAAGGGGCGCCGCGGGCCTGCGGGCCACCACCGCCGGCGCCGGTGCGAGGCATCTGTGCTTGCTCCCACTCAGGCTCGATGGCCTGGGGTTGCTGGGGGGGCCTCTTCTGACTCGCCAAGGTGAAGCTCCCGAGGGGGTTGACGTCGCGGTCTTACCACGTCCGCCAGCGGTGGTAGCGGACCAACGATTGCGGAACAACCAAGAACAGGTTGACAACGCTCCCGTTTTTTTCGCGTTGCGGGCCATGCAGACCCCGCCGGTGTCGATCAGGGCCCGCCGGTGTCGGGGTGGGTGCGCGCCGCCGGCCGGACCGCTACGAGGCTCTCCCCACAGCGCACGATCCCTCGATCGCGCCGGAGACGACGACGCATGCGCATCGGCTACCTCATCAACCAGTACCCCAAGGTCAGCCACACGTTCGTGCGTCGCGAGATGAAGGCCCTCGAAGACCGCGGCGTCGTCGTCGAACGCTTCTCGATCCGCGACACGTCCAAAGAGCTGAAAGACGACGAAGACAAGGCCGAGGCCCGCCGCACCACGGTGTTGCTGCCCGATGACAAAGCCGCGGCCGCGATGTCGCTCGGGCTCGCGTTGGCGCAGGCGGCGACGTCGTCACCGATGTTGCTGAAGCAGGCGACCCAGCTGGCGATCCGGCTGGCGCAAAAGGCCGATCGCAAGGCCGTGCACGCCGCCTATCTCGGCGAGGCCGCGCGCTTGAAGGTGCTGTGCGACGAGCGCGGCATCGACCACGTCCACGCCCACTTCGGCACCAACTCGACGACGGTGGCGGCCCTGTGCCACGCGCTCGGCGGGCCGCGCTACAGCTTCACCGCGCACGGCCCCGAAGAGTTCGACAAGCCCGACCTGCTGGCGCTCGACGACAAGATCGCCGGTGCCCGCTTCGTGGTCGGCGTGTCGTCGTTCGGCCGCTCGCAGCTGTTGCGCCGCACGCCCGCCGACCAGTGGGACAAGGTCAAGGTCGTGCCCTGCGGCGTCGACGACAGCTTCCTCGGCGAGCGCTTCTTGTCACCCATGGATGGGCGCAAGCGCCTGTGCTGCATCGGACGCCTCTGCGAGCAGAAAGGCCAGCTCCTCCTCGTCGAAGCCGCCGCCCGGGTGCGCGAGCGCGTCGGCGACTTCGAGCTGGTGCTGGTCGGCGACGGCGAGCTGCGCGCGAACGTCGAAACGCTGATCCAGAAGCACGGGCTCGGCGACGTCGTCACCATCACCGGCTGGGCCTCGGGGCCGACGGTGCGCGAAGAGCTCTTGAAGTCGCGCGCCATGGTCTTGCCGAGCTTCGCCGAAGGCCTCCCCGTCGTCATCATGGAGGCCCTCGCGCTCGAGCGCCCGGTCATCTCCACCTACGTCGCCGGCATCCCCGAGCTCGTCGACGCTGGCTGTGGATGGCTCGTGCCCGCGGGCTCCGTCGACGCCCTCGTCGAAGCCATGGTCAGCGCTCTCGAGGCGCCGGTCTCCGAGCTGCGCGCAAAGGGCAGCGAAGGTCGCCGTCGTGTCGTCACCCGCCACGACGCCAAGGTCGCCGCCGCCCTGCTCGAAGCCGCGTTCGCCGCCTGACGCGTGGACCGTCGGGGCCACAGATCGATTAGGGTCCGCGCGCCGTGACCGAATTTTTCGCGCGCCTCCAACTGCAAGTCGCCCAGCACTTCACCCTCTGGTTGTTGTGCTTCGTCGTCTCCGTCGTGGTCCTCGACCGCTTCTTTGGCCGCACGCACCGGCGCGGCGTCAAGGGGCTGGTCGGGCTCTGCCTGGCCCACGTCGTCGCCGTCGCCGTCGCCGTCGTCATCACCGGCGTCGCCGTCGAAGCCGCCGTCATCGCCCATCTGCTCATGGGTTGGGTGCTCGTCTTTGGCTGCGCGACCCTCGTGTTCGAGGTGCTGCTGCCGAAGCTCAAGCTGTTCATCAGCCGCATCATCGAAGACCTCAGCGTCGCCGGCGCCATCGCCGTCATCACCGTGCTCGTGCTGCGGCGCGCCGGCCTCGATGTCACGAGCCTGGTGGCGACCTCGGCCGTCGTCACCGCCATCATCGGACTCTCGCTGCAAGACACGCTCGGCAACACGATCGGCGGCCTCGCGCTGCAGCTCGACGACAGCATCCATGTCGGCGACTGGATCAAGGTGGGCGACGTCAACGGCCGCGTCACCGAGATCCGCTGGCGCTTCACCGCCGTCGAGACACGCAACTGGGAGACCGTCTACATCCCGAACTCGAAGCTTGTGAAAGACAACGTCACGGTCTTTGGCAAGCGCCAGGGCCAGCCGCGACAGCTGCGCCGCTGGGTCTATTTCACCATCGACTTCCGGCACGCGCCCACCGACGTCATCGCCACCGTCGTCGACGCCTTGCACTCGGCGGCCATCGCCAACGTCGCCGACGAGCCGCGCCCCAACTGCGTGCTCATGGACCTCGGCGAATCCACCGCCAAATACGCCGTGCGCTACTGGCTGACCGACGCCGCCGTCGACGACCCGACCGACGGCCTGGTGCGCACGCGCATCTACTTCGCGCTCAAGCGCAAGGGCATTCCGTTGGCGCTGCCGGCCCACGCGCTCTTCATCACCGAAGACAACAACAAGCGCCGCGAGCGCAAGCAGCAGCAAGAGCACGCCCGCCGCGTCGAGGCCCTGCAAAAGGTCGACGTCTTTGCGCCCCTCGACGACGCCGAGCGCGAAAGCATCGCCGACGCCCTCGTCTACGCGCCCTTCACCAAGGGCGAGGTCATCACGCGGCAAGACGCCGAAGCCCACTGGCTCTACCTGGTCGTGAAAGGCGAGGTCAGCGTCCGCGTCGCCGTCGACGGCTCTGAAAAAGAGGTGGCCCGCATGGGGGCCGGCGAGGTCTTTGGCGAGATGTCGCTGTTGACCGGCGAGCCGCGTGCGGCCTCGGTCTATGCCGCCAGCGACGTCGAATGCTGGCGCCTCGATCGCGAGAGCTTCCGCACCGCCATCCAGGAGCGCCCGGACGTCGCGGCCCCGATCGCGGCCCTGCTCGCCGAGCGCCGGGTCACCCTCGCCGCCGTCCGCGAAGGCCTCGACGCCGACGCCCGCGGCCGCCGACTGCGCGAAGAGGAAAAGGATCTGCTCGACAAGATGCGCTCGTTCTTCGGCTTCTGAAGGGCGCTGGCTGCTGGACGGGCAAGTCGTCAGGCAAGTCGTCAGGCAAGTCGTCAGCCAAGTCGTCAGCCAAGTCGTCAGCCAAGTCGTCAGGTCGGCAAGTCGTCAGAGAGCCGGGCGGGTGCCGATGCGCAGCTGCACGCGACGGTTCACGCTGGCGGCGTCGTTGTCCTTTTCGATCATGACCGGCTGCGTGGCGGCATAGGCGGCGACGACGAGGACGTCGGCGGGGACGCCGCGGGCGACGAGGGCCTCTTTGACGGCGCGGGCGCGGGCTTCTGAGAGCCAGCGGTTGACGCGCTCGCTGCCGATGCCGTCGGTGTGGCCTTCGATGGTGACCCGGCTGAGGTCGGGATGACGGCGCAGCTCGCCAGCCATCGCGTCCAGCAGCGGAGCGCTCTCAGGCTCGATCCAGGCGTAACCGCGGGCGAAGCGGATGCGCTCGGGGATCACGAGGTAGCGGTCTTTGCCGGCCGCGGCGGAATCTCTGACCGCGGTGGCGACGGCCTTTTCGACGCCGGCGGCCAACGGCGCGCTCAGGCCGCGCACCGGAGGGGCGGCGCGGCTGCCACACGAAAAGAGCCCCAGACAGAAGAGGACGACGAGCAAGCGCATGAGAACCTCCGCTCCCTGCGTCGACTGCGCGCCGCCGTTCTGTAGCCGGGATCCGCCGTTCGCCCTGGGCCGGCCGTGCCGCGCAGCGAGATCGGTCTTTTGCGGGGACCCCCGGCAGACCCTCGTCGCCTCCACGGGCGCTTCATTTGACCCGGCTCGGCGCCACAACCTATCGTGCCGTCGTCGTCATGGCCTTGCAGAAGCCGCCGAAGCCTCCCTCGCCGTCGCCGCTTCCACGCCCGCCGGGGCCGTTGG
>JBKJNL010000596.1:0-23363 GCA_046593615.1 Myxococcota bacterium
CCTGCTCCGACGTCGCCGGCTTCGGCGCCTCGGGCTTCGGTGTCGCCGACGATGCGGCAGACGACGACGACGACGACGACAACGACGCTGCAGCCGGCCGGCCTTCGAGCTGCCGGCGATCGGTGCTCTTCACGTCTCCCGATTTGCGGGTGCTGGCCTCTTCGCCTTTTGTGACGATGGCCTTGAGGGTGCTCTCGATGTCGGCCTGCTCGCCCATGAGCCGCGAGGCGAGGAGCTCTTTGAGCATGTCGCGCCGGGGATCGGTGGGCAGACCGGCCGACGGCAACGACGGTGCCGACGGCGCGGCCGGGGTCGGCGACGTCGTCGGAGGGGGTCCGTTGCCGATGCGCGCCGCCATGCCGGCACGCTAACGCGACGCCGATCCGCGCGCTCGACGCCGCGCTGGACGCCGGTGGACACAGGCCGTGCGGCAAACGCCGGAGCAAAAGAGCGGTCCAGCAGCGCAGCCAAGATCGGCGACGACGACGAAGCTGTGCAAAGGCGAGCGAAAACCCACTACAGCGACGCCATGGCCGGGCTCTACGATCCGCTGCGAACGCTCGCGTTCTCCATCGACGCCGAGCGCGTCCACCGGATGGCGATGGCTGGCCTGCGGGCCTGGTCGCGCGTCTGCAGCGTCGAGCTCGGCGACAACGACGTGGCCCGCGCCCCCGCCCTCGAGCGCCAGGTCTTTGGCCTGCGTTTTCGCAACCCGCTCGGCCTCGCCGCCGGCTTCGACAAAGACGCTGAGGCCGTGCCGGCCTGGCAGGCGATGGGCTTCGGCTTCGTCGAGGTCGGCACCGTCACGCGCCACCCGCAGCCCGGCAACGACAAGCCCCGCCTGTTCCGCCTGCCCGCCGACCGCGCGCTGTTGAACCGGCTGGGCTTCAACAACCACGGCGCCGAAGCCGCGGCCGGTGCCCTGGCCACCTGGCGCAAGAAGGGACGCGTCAAGGTCCCGGTGGGCGTGAACATCGGCAAGTCCAAGGTGACGCCGCCCGACGAGGCCTCGCTCGACTACTCGTTTTCGTTCGCCGCCACCGCCGACGTCGCCGACTACATCGTCGTCAACGTCTCGTCGCCCAACACGCCGGGGCTGCGCGACCTGCAGCAGACCGAGGCCCTGGCGCGCATCCTCGACGGCATCGGGGATCTGAACGAGCGCCGACGCCAACGCGTGCCGCTGCTCGTGAAGCTGGCCCCCGACCTCACAGACGACGACGCCGTCGCCGTGGCCCGGCTGTGCGTGCAACAGAAGATCGATGGGCTCATCGTCTCCAACACCACCATCGCCCGCGCCGGCCTGACCGGACCCGTGCCCGACGGACCGGGCGGCATCTCCGGCGCGCCGCTGTTCGACCGCAGCACCGCGCTCTTGCGGCTGCTGCACGACGACGTCGGCGACCGCATCGTTTTCGTCGGCGTCGGCGGCGTCTTTGACGCCCAGAGCGCCCGGGCCAAGCTCGAGGCCGGGGCCACGCTGCTGCAGAGCTACACGGGCTTCGTCTACGGCGGCCCCGGCTTCGCCCGCGACGTCGTGGGCAGCCTCGTCTGATGCCCCGATTTCAGTGTCATGTATTTACTGCGCTTTTCCATCTTTACTCGATGACGAACACCGAGCTTTTGACGGCCTCTCGACGACGGCCGGGCTGCGCTTGTCGAGTCTGGCCATGAGCGCGTCCGGCTTCTCGTCGACGGGCCTTGTGCGCCTGCGTGCGCTCATGGCCGCGCAGGTCAAGCTCGGCCGGGCGCCGGGGATCATCACCGGCCTGCGCCGCGGCGACGAGGTCGTCGTCGACGTCATCGGCCACGCCGACCTGCGCTGCACAAGGCCCCTGACGCGCGACGCGATCTTCCGCATCACCTCGATGACCAAGCCCATCACCGCGGCGGCGGCCTTGACGCTCGTCGACGACGGCACGCTGCAGCTCGATGAGCCCGTCGACCGCCTGCTGCCCGAGCTCGCCCACCGCCGGGTGCTGCGCAAGCTCGACGGTCCCCTCGACGACACCGTGCCCGCCGAGCGGCCGATCACGCTGCGCGATCTGCTGACGTTGCGCCCCGGCTTCGGGATGATCTTCGCCTCGGCCGAGCGCTACCCGATCTTGCGGGCCGAGCAGGAGCTTGGGCTGCGCACCCTCGGACCGCCGACGCCGCCGACGCCGCTCGACGTCGACGAATGGCTGCGGCGCTTCGGCACGCTCCCGCTCATGCACCAGCCGGGCGCCCAGTGGATGTACAACACCGGCTCCCACCTGCTGGGTCCGCTCATCGCCCGCGCCGCCGGGCAGCCCCTCGCCGACGTCCTGCGCGCGCGCATTTTTCAGCCCCTCGGCATGACCGACACCGGCTTCTTCGTCCCCGACGCCGACCGCGCCCGGCTCGTGCCCTGCAGCGAGGTCGACGCCGACACCGGGACCCTGCTCCCCTTCGACGACGACGACCAATGGACGCGGCCGCCGCGCTTCCCCGACGCCGCCGCCGGCCTGGTCTCTACCGTCGACGACGTTCTCGCCTTTGGGCAGATGCTGCTCGACGGCTGCGTCGGCCAACAGCGCCTGCTGTCGGCGTCGTCGCTTCGCAGCATGACCACCAACCAGCTCACCACCGAGCAGCGCGCCGACGCCGGCCCGGTGCTGGGCGGCCGCGGCTGGGGCTTCGGCGTCTCGCTCGTCGACGACGACCACCCCGGCCGCTTCGGCTGGGACGGCGGCTTCGGCACGTCGTGGGCGACGGACCCCGAGACCGGCCTCGTGGCCGTGCAGCTCGCCCAGGTCTTACTCTCCGGACCGGAGGGTTCATCCCTGCAAGACGACTTCTGGCGCGGCGTCGACGGCGCGGTCGGCCAACCGTTCGCAAGAGGCGACGACGACCCCGTCAGAGACGGTTGATCGCCGGCCCACGTTTTTTCAGTGTGCTGTTGAACCCGCGACGCGCGCACCCTTTACCCAGCAGGTCGAGGGGCCGATGTCACTCCTCGACCGCGGCGATGGTCGGTGTCAGGTCGGGGACCGAGACGGCAAAGGATCCGTCGGGGGCGCAGACGGCCTCGCCGAGAAAGATGGCCCGGCCCTGCTCGTCGGTCACCTGCGAAAAGACCCGCACAAAGGCCCCCGGCGCCGGCGCCCCGGCCCCGTCGACGACGACGCCGGCCAACACGCTCTGGGCAGGCAGCACGAAGCTGCGGTTGAAGTTGCCGTCGACCGTGACCAGCGTCGAGAACGCCGGCGCGCCCGAGTCGCGCGGCGGCTGGATGCTGACCCGGTAGCGGCCCTCATCGACGACCAGCGCGGCGTGGCCCTCGACGTCAGCCGACGTGGTGAACACCGGCTGCGCGCCATCGAGGACGGGCTCGGCGATGCCCAGCACGTCGCCGACGCGCTGGAAGCTGACGCTGCCCCCGGCCATCGCCACACCGTCGGCGCTGGTGACCTGGACCGCCACGTTTTCGCGCGCGCCCATGGTGAGCGTCAGCTGGAGTCCGCCCTTCACGATGTCCACGGGCTGGACCGTGATCTCTTCGAGCAACAACCCGGCGCGCGAGGCCCCGTCGGCGATGACCGCCAGCGTGTAGCCCCCCGGAATCAGCTGCATCGCAAACGTGCCGTCGGCCGCGCTGGTCGCCGATCGGGCGACGGTGCCGGCGCCAATGAAGCCACGGACGGCGATGGCGGCGTTGGCCACCGGCACCCCGGCGGCGTCGACGACCAGCCCCGAGACCGGCACCTGGGCCGTCACGACCTCGCCGAGCGAGATGTCGCCGAGGTCGACAACGCCGGCCGCGCCGACGTCGAGAGCGATGGACAGCGACGGGAACCCGGCGTTGTCGGCTCCTGGTTGCACGTCGAGCGTGGCGCCGAGGGGGATGGTGTCGCGCAACGTCAGCTCAAAAGCGCCATCGCGGCCGGTGGTGGCCAGGGTCGAGACCCGGCGGCCGGCGACCAGCACACGCACCTCGAGATCAGGGATGCCCGCGGCCTCGACGCCAGCGCCGGCGATGATGCGGCCCTGCAGGTGCACGAACGCAGTGACCGCTTCTTCGTCGATGACGATGGGCGCCAGGTCTTCGGCGGGGTCGACGTCGGCGATGTCCTGCGGCGGGTGGTCGCGGTCGTCGGGCACCACGCTGAGGCCGTAGTTGCGGCCGTTGTCGAGCAGGCTCAATGAAAAGGCACCGTCGGCGTCGGTCGTCGTCGTCGCCAGACGCAGGCGGCCGGGGATCGACGCCGCCGGGCGGGCCTGGACCTGGGCTTCCACGCCGTCGCCGGCCAGGGTCTGCACAGTGCCCTGCAGCGTGACCGAGCCCTGCATCGTGACGTTGACGCGGTCGCCGGGTGCGGCCGCAGCGTCGATGTTGAACACCGACTGCGTGAGCAACCCCGACGACGCCACCGGCTCGATCTCGATGTCGACGACATCGAGGCGGGGGTCGTTGGCGTCGACGCAGACACCAAAGGCGCAGACGGTGCCGGCGCCGCACACAGCGTCGTCGACGCAGCTGCCGTATGAGAGCGCATCGGCGCAGCCGCCACCGCCGAAGACGATTCCCGCAGCGAGGACGACGACGCGGGCGAAGAGCGCGGCTTTCATTCGGCCCCCGGGCAGGGAGCGATGCGAACGATCCAGCTCATGAAGAACAACCCGCCGCCGTCGCCGGCCACGGGGTTGCCGTTGATGTCGGCGGCGAAGCCGTCGTCGGAGACGCGCAGCTCGACGAGCTGGGTGTCGACGTCGCCGGGGGTGACATCGCCGAGGGTGGTCTCGTCGAGCTTCAGCGTCGTCAAGGCGTTCAGCGGGTAGCCGTTGTCGATGGGCGGGATCGGCGGCGACTGCTGCAAGAACCGGCGCCGCGCACGGCTGCCACTCAGGATGTCGAAGCGCACGGTCAGCGGGTCATCGTCGGCGTCGTCGAGGGCGACGATGCTGATCTCGGCGGGCGCGCACTGGCCACCGACGTCGGCGGGGATGGGCACGTTGCTGGGGGCCGGAAAGACTTCGACGACGGGCACGTGGTTCTCCCGGGCCTGCTCGCTGCCGATGAGGCGGGGGTTGAAACAGGCCGAAGCAAACAACGACGACAACATCGCCACGGTCATCAGCAACGCCGGTGCCAGCCCGCGGGAACAGGGGCAACTATCCGGAAATACTGCAGAATACGCCCTCGTCGGCGACCCGCTGACAACGGCGATCGCGACATGCCCGTCAGGCCCGCGCTGCAGCCCGCGCCCGAGCGGCGTGCCGGCACACGACGAAGCCGGCGCGGGCCCCCCGACCCTCGTCATCCGCCCTCTTCTCCGTCGGGACCGGCGGAGAAATTGGGACCGCGGGTCTGCTCGAGGTGGCGAAAGATCGTGCGCGGGTCGACGCCCAGCTCACGGGCGGTCTTGGTGCGGTTGTTGGCGTTTCGCTCGAGCGCCTCGTCGATGTAGCGGCGGCGGTAGCGCTCGAGCGCGTCTTGCAGCGGCAGGATGTCTTCGAGGTCGTCGCTCTGGATGTCGAGGTCTTCGGGCGACACCTGCGTGCCCTCGGCCAGCACCACCGCTCGCTTCAACCGGTTCTCGAGCTGGCGCACGTTGCCGGGCCACGGATAACGGCGGATCGCGGTCACCGCCTTTGGCGTGAATCCCTTGATCTTTTTGACCCCGTGTTCGACGGCATATTTCTGCAGCAGGAAATTGGCGATCACGACGACGTCCTCGCCGCGGTCGCGCAACGGCGGCAGGTGGATCTGCACGACATTCAGTCGGTAATAGAGATCCTCGCGAAAAGTATTTTCTTTCACCATCTGGTCGAGGTTTCTGTGGGTCGCCGTCACCACGCGGATGTCGACGTTCTCGCTCCTGGTGTCACCGACCTTGGTCACCTGGCGCTCTTGCAGGGCCCGCAGGATCTTCACCTGCAGGTGCAGCGGCATCTCGCCGATCTCGTCGAGGAACAGCGTGCCGCCGTTGGCCGCCTGGAACTTGCCGACGCGGGTGGCGACGGCGCCGGTGAACGCGCCCTTCACGTGGCCAAACAGCTCGCTCTCGAGCAGGTGCTCGGGGATGGCGCCGCAGTTGATGACGATGAGCGGGCCCTTGGTGCGGCCGCTGCGCTTGTGGATCTCTCGGGCGATGAGCTCTTTGCCGGTGCCGGTCTCGCCGGTGATGAGCACGCTGATGTCGGCGCGGGCGACCTTGTCGATCTTCTTGAAGACCTCTTTCATCCCGTCGCAGGCGCCAATGATTTCGCCGTAGCGGCTCTTCTCGAGCTCGCCCTTCAAGCTGGTGGTCTCGAGCTTGAGCGCGTCGATGTGCAGGGCGTTCTGCACGAGCAGGGCGGCCTGGGCCGCGAACAGCGTCAGGACTTCGAGGGCGTTTTCGTCGAACAGCGCGCGCACGGCGTTGTTGCCGACGTAGATGGCGCCGAGCACGTCGTCGCCCTCCTGGCCCCGCTGCTGAGACGAGGGTCCGACGCGGGGCAGCGGCACGCACATCACCGACGTCAGGCGCAGCGACACCACCGACAACGACGAATTGAATTCCGTCGACGTCAGGGCGTCGGAGACGACGACGGGCTTGCCGGTCTCGAGCACGCGCTTGACGATGGAGTCGCTCATCTGGGCGACGGCTTCGTCGAGGTTCTCGCCCTTGAGGTTGCGGGCCATGCGGATGCGGGCCTGCTTCTTTGGCTCGCCCTTGCCGTCTGCCTTGGGGTCGTCGTCGTCGCCGTCGGACGGGTCGACGAGGACCAGGAATCCCTTGTCGGCGCGGGTCAACGAGATGACCTCGTCCATCAAGGCTTCGAGCAGGCTCTGGAATTCGCGGGCCTCGCCGAGCTTCTTGGAGAAGCCCACCAGCCGGCGAAAGGCCTGCAGCTCGGCGGCGGAGTCGTCGGCGACGGCGACCGCGGGGGCTTTGTCGTCGAGCAGGAAGCGCAGGCGCGCAGCCCCGATGGTGATGTCTTCGCCGTCGACCAGGGTCTGTTTGCGCACCGGCCGGCCCGACACCAGGATCTCTGACTTCTTGTCGGAGCTGGCGATGGTGAACGTGGCGCCGTCGTAGGCGATGTGGGCGGCGCTGGCAGCGATGCCGTCAACGACGACGTCGGACTCGGGGTCGGAGCCGATGGTCGTCAGGCTCTTGTACACGGGCGTTTTCGACTCGCCGCCGTCGGAGCGCAGAAGGACGATCGTCGCCATGGGGCTTGGTACCCGATGTTCGGGTCGTCGTCACGGAGTCGGCGCCTCCGGTTGCGCGGCCGGCCCCTGGCGTTCTGGCCGGGTGGCACGGGTCGGGTCACGGAGTCGGGCACGGCGTCGGGTCACGGCGTCGGGTCACGCGTCGGGTCACGCGTCGGGTCACGGCGTCGGGTCACGGCGTCGGGCCCGCGCCGACCGCGGTGTGCTCGGTCGGCTTCGCACCAGAAAGGACGGGCCCTCAGGCACAGGCGTGTCATTGCGCCCCGAAAATGCCGTGTTCGGACCGCTGCGATCGCGGAGCGGCGCCGTCGTCGTCGCTGGCACCGCCGCTGCACTCTGCATTCTGCATTCAGCCTGCATCGGCGAAGCGCCGCCTCATGCTCGCCATCGTCATCCGCGTTGCTTCGAATTCTTCCATGAACGTCTCCAGGATCGCCCCATGCAGAACCACCGCCCCGACGACCACGGCTCCGACGATCGCGAGACCCCAGCTCGCCTGCGCAAGCGCAACGTCGAAGCCGCCGGGTTGAGCGCCGCCGACGTCCTGCCCTCCGACCTCAGCGTCTCCGAAGACGTCTGCAACGCCATCCTCGGCGCCGACATCGACGCCCCCGACGTCGAGCTCGTCGTCGACCGCGGCGTCGTCACCCTCACCGGCGTGGTCACCGACGCCACCACCCGCCACCACCTCGAGCAGCTCTGCTTCGACGTCGCCGGCGTGCAGGCCATCGACAGCCAGATCCGCGTCGAACCCGCACCTGCCGTCGTCGATGCCTCGTCCCCGTCGTCACCCACGTCCCATGCGCTGCACCGCCCAACCGGAGGATCGCGATGAACCGAAACGCCGACCATCCCCACCTGCACCGTCACACCCGCCGTCCCGCCTGGCGCGCAGACGCGGGCACCCGCAACGTCGTCGACGCCGTTGATCTCGCCGACGTCGTCTCCGTCGAAGCGGGCGATGACCGGCTGGTGCACGACGACGACGACGACAGCGTCTTTGCGACGGCCGGCGGTGCCACCGGGCGCGACGAGGAAATCGAGCTCGACAACCGCTTCGGCCAAGACCACGCCTCGGCCATGGCCGACCCCTGGCCCACCGATCCGCGTTGGAGCCCGCAAGACCTCTACCCGCAGGGCGGCTTCGGCGACGCCTTTGGCTGGGACATGCGCGTCGGCGGCGTCGCGTCGTTGCGCGAGCCCGAGCCCGGGGCCGCCTGGAACCTCGATGAGAACCACACGTTCTACGGCGAGGAATTCGGCGGTGGCGCCCACAACGCCGGCCGCAGCGTCGAGCCAGACGTGCGCGAGAAGAACCGCGCGCCCAAGGGCTGCGTCCTCACCGACAGCCGCATCCACCACGACGTCTGTGAGGCGTTTGCCGCGCTTGACGACATCAGCGACGGCGACATCGAGCAGGTCGAGGTGCTGGTCAAAGAGGGCGAGGTCACGCTGTCCGGCGTGGCCAAAGATCGACTGACGAAGTTCCGCCTCGAGCGTTGCGCTGCCGAAGCCCCCGGCGTGAAGGACGTGCACAACAACCTGCGCGTCCACCACAACCCCTTCACCGACGCCTTTCACCGCTGATCGAGGCTGGGACAGCGTTGGCGAGCCGGGCGCGGCGCGGGTGTGGCGCGCGCGTCCCGGGATCCGGAGTCCGACGCTGCCTGGCGTGGGCGGTCCCTCCCCTCCTGGCATCCGTGATTGTCGCGAAATTGGCGTCGCAAGGCCACCAACCTGTTCAGGAAATGCGAGCCACGGTTCGCAGATACGTCAAACGACCGAGACACCAACGGCCGTGAAAAAACGACAATCACATCATGGTCAAGGTCAATTCCGCCGCTCGCACCACGCTCAACGACGTCGCATCCGGCGACCACAGTTTGAAGCTGGGCGGCAACGGCCCGGCGGTCACGCGGCTGCAGAAGCTGCTGAACAGCAAGGGGGCCAGGCTCACCACCGACGGCGACTTCGGCCCCATGACCCAGGCCGCCGTGAAGCACTTCCAGAAGGTGAACGGCCTGAAGCAGACCGGCGTCTGTGACCACAACACCCTCGAGAAGCTCGAAGGCAAGAACGTCCACCACAAGGACGAGTTCCTGAACGTCGGCGACAAGGGCACAAACGTCGCGGCGATGGAGAAGGGCTTGAAGAAGCTCGGCTACGACGCTGGCGTCGTCGACGGAAAATACGACGCAAAAACAGCCGCCGCCGTCGCCGCCTTTAAGCACGACCAGACCCAGAAAAAGGCCGGCGGCGCGGGCATCACCGGCAACATGCAGGGCCAGATCCGCACCGAGCTGAAGAAGCTCGACCACGCCCCGCTGCACACGCGCGTGAAGCCCACCGCCGGCCACCGCCGCCTCGACGCCGCCACCGCCGTGGCCGCCGCCGCCGCCACCACCGTCAGCAGTGCCGTCGGTGTCGCCAACGCCGGCGGCGTCAACGTTGCCGCCGTGGCCGGTGGCATCGGCCCCGGCAGCAACAAGCGCGTCGTCGGCAACGTGCAGGCCCACCTGCGCGCCGCCGGCTTCGACCCCAAGAGCACAGCCGGCGCGTTCGACGAGCGCACCGGAGCGGCCCTCAAGGCCTTCCAGGCGAAGTCGGGGCTGCCCGCCACCGGCCGCGTCGACTCTGCCACCTGGGGCAAGCTGAAGAACGCCACCCTCGAAGCCACCTCGTCGACGCAGCACGGCCAGCGGGTCGGTGAGCGCGGCGGGGCCGTGCTGCACACCGAAAAGCTGCTGAAGAAGCTCGGCCACAAGACCGGCGCCATCGACGGTGTCTTTGACGAAAAAACCAGAGCCGCGGTCAAGGCGTTCGAGAAGAAGCACCACCGCCACGTCGACGGCGCCGTCAGCACCGGCGACCTCAAGGCGATGGCAAAAGCGGCAAAGGCCAAAGCCGAAACAGCCAGCGGTGGGTCGGCTTCAGGGCTCGGGGGGATCAGCGGCCGTGGGCGAAAGCAGATGGCCAACCTCGAGGCCGCGGCAAAGGCCGGCGCCCAGGGACAGCGCCCGCAGGGGTGGTGCCTGCGCGAGGTGCAGAACTATCTCGACCAGGTCAGCTTCGGAAAAGGCAAGGTCCCGCGCCTGCCCTACGCCCGGAACTTTGCCGAGTACCTGAACCGCGATGGCAACGCCGAACGCCTGGGCATGAAGCGCCTCAACATCACGAACCCCTACGACGCGCCGCCGGGCTCGATCGTCGTCGTCCGCGCCGGCACCCCCGGCACCGCGCACCCGACCGCCGGCGACATCGTCGTCAAGGGCCACGGCGACAAGTTCTACAACGACGGCGAGATGGGCTACGGCGGCCGCGGCAACTTTCCGCCGGGCAACAACTACGTCCTGGGCGTCTACGTCCCCGCCTGAGCCCGCGATGATCGACGGCGGGTGGCGCGTGACCGGCGGACACGCGCGGCGAGAGGCGCTGATGACAGCGCTGATGACAGCGCTGATGACAGCGCTGATGACTGGGGCCCGAGACGGCGGCGGTATGCTGCCGGTGTGCGCGCCCCGCTGGACCTGGTTGCCCTCGTTGTCGTGGCCGTTGCCGTCGTTGCCGGCGTCGGCGGCTGTCCCGAGCCGACCTGCGAGGTGAAGACCCCGATCGTCGACCCCCGCGGCTGGACCTTCGTCGAGCCCGCCGACGACCCGCTGTGGCCGGCCCCCGACGGCGCCGCCACTTGCACCGCAAACGACATCCAGTCGCAGCCCTTTGGCGACGACGAAGCCCTCGAGATCGACACCCGCTTCGGCTGCGGCTGGGCCACCGTCTCGCAGCCCACTCTCGTCGACCTCAAGGCCGGCGACGACGTGCAGGTCCGCGTCTTCTATTTTTCGCAGGCCACGTTTCCCGCCGCTGAAGCCGAGGTCGCCATCGCCCTCGACGGCGAGGTCGTCTCGTCGTCGTTGGTCGCGATCCCGACGGCCTCGGACCTCATCGCTCCGCGCATCACCCTCGCGCGCGACGTGCCCAGCGGCAGCACCGCGCTGTTCCACGTCGGCAACCACGGCGACAACTCGTGGAACCTGATCGAGCTGAGCCGCATCGGCGCGGGCCCCTGCCCCGAACCCGCGGCCCCGTAGTCAGCGCCCGCGAGTCGCCCGTCCATCGATCGACCGATCAGCACCGGGCTCGCAGCAGTCGACCACGACGACGGTGCTGTGTCAGAAGACGAAAAATGGCGCCGCGTTGGCGCCATTTTCATCTGGTTGTTTGCCGAAACTCAGGGCTTTTCATCCGGTGCGTTCATCAAATAGCCCTGCGCCTTGAGCTCTTTGGTGAGCGAGGCGCGTTCGAGGCTCTTGTCGAGGGCCTCTTCGGGCGTGACGATGTCCTTCTTGACGAGCTCGAGGAGGGCGTCGTTCAAGGTGCGCATGCCGGCGCCGCGCTGGGTCTGCATCAATGATGGGATCTGGAATGTTTTCTTTTCTCGTATCATATTAGCCACGGCCGTCGACGAGATCAAGATCTCGAGAGCCGCGACGCGACCGCCGCCTTTTCTCTTGCACAATGTCTGCGAGATGACGCCTTTCAGAGACTCGCTGAGCATGGTGCGGATCTGCTCCTGACGGTCGGCGCCGAACTGGTCG
The DNA here is from genome assembly GCA_046593615.1 of Myxococcota bacterium. Lineage (GTDB taxonomy): Bacteria > Myxococcota > UBA727 > UBA727 > VGSZ01 > VGSZ01. Next base: position 11,779 of record JBKJNL010000596.1, read on the forward strand.
ATGATGCGATCGACCGTCGAGGCCGCCGTGGTCGTGTGCAGCGTGCCGAACACCAGGTGGCCCGTCTCGGCGGTCTCGATGGCGATGGCCACGGTCTCGAGGTCGCGCATTTCGCCGACGAGCACGATGTCGGGGTCTTCGCGCAGCGCCGCGCGCAGGGCCTTTGTGAAGCTCGTGGTGTGCTCACCGACCTGCCGCTGGTGCACGAGGCACTTCTTGGGCTCGTGGACGAATTCGATGGGGTCTTCGATTGTGATGATGTGGTCGCTGCGGTTGGAGTTCACCCAGTCGACCAGCGCCGCCAGCGTCGTCGATTTGCCTGATCCGGTGGGTCCGGTGACGAGCACCAGGCCCTTCTTCAAGCGACCGAGCTCGATGATGGCCGGCGGCAAGCCGAGCTCGGCGGCGCTCTGGATCTTGACGGGAATGCGCCGGAACACGGCACCCGGCCCGCGGCGATCGCGAAAGACGTTGCAGCGCAAACGGGCGTTGGGCATCTCGTAGGCGAAGTCGGTGTCGTTGCTGGCCTCGAACTCCTTGCGGTTGCGCTGCGGCATGATCTCTTCGAGATGCTCCGCCATCTGCTCCGCCGACAACGTCGGGATCAAGGGCTCGCTGCGCATGTCGCCGTCGACGCGGATCATGGCCTGCTTCGTCGACGTCAGATGAAGGTCGCTGGCCTTTGAGCGCAGGAAGATGTCGAACCAGGCCTCGGCCCGCGGCTTGCCTCCGCTGGTGAAGGGCCTGGCCACCGGCACAGGCGCGCCGCCCATCGGGTCGATGATGTCCGGCGTCGGCATCGGCAACGACATCGGCACCACCGACAACGCCGACCCCTCCGCGGGACCGGCCCCGGACATGGTGTGGCGGCGCGGCAACGGCCCGCTGGCCTCCTGCGACGACGACGACCCCGCCATCTTGATGCGGGCCATCAGGCGGCCCTCGCGCATCGCGGTCTTCACCACCACGGCGCCGTGCGGGCTCTCGTAGGTGAAAGTCACCGGCTGCTCGGCGTCGAGCGCGGGCTGGACATCGAGGGGCGCGATGTCCTTGAGCAACATCGTCACGTGCTCGTTCTGCAGCACGCCCTTGCGGGCGTCGACGAGGGGCTCGAGCGCGCCTGCCCGCAGCATGAAGATGTTGTTGCCACCCTCGATCATGAGGGCTTCGCCACCCTTCTGGATGACCTGCGCAATGAAGCTGTCGAGACGTGCCATGGGCGGCACGCTCGCTCGTCAGAAGCCCGGTCTGCAAACTGTCCGGACGGTGTTCCACAGCAGCGCGGCCCGGGCCCGAGCGGCCCTGGAGCGGGGTACCCGGGCGTTGCGCGCTTTGACGTCGTCGGGCATCCGCCGTCGCGTCTGCGGCGCGTTTGTGGCCCATGCCTGGAGGCACTCGATGGCAGTCATGTCCGACACCTGGATTCGCGACCAGGCGCAGAAGAACAAGATGATCGAGCCCTTCAGCGACCGGCAGCAGCGGACCCGCGGCGAAGAAGGCATCATCTCCTACGGCCTTTCATCATATGGTTATGATGCGCGAGTCGCGCGCGAATTCATGATCTTCACCAACGTCGATTCGGCCATCGTCGATCCCAAGAAATTCGACGAAAAAGCGTTTGTCAGGCGCGAGGTCGACGTCTGCATCATCCCGCCGAACTCGTTCGTGCTGGCCCGCACGGTCGAGTACTTTCGCATCCCCCGCGACGTCATGGTCATCTGCCTCGGCAAGTCGACCTACGCCCGCTGCGGCATCATCGTGAACGTCACGCCGCTCGAGCCGGAGTGGGAAGGGCATGTCACATTGGAGTTCTCCAATACGACACCTCTACCCGCCAAAATCTACGCTGACGAAGGCGCCTGCCAATTTCTGTTCTTGCACGGCGAGCAGCCCTGCGAGGTCAGCTACAAAGACCGCGCCGGCAAGTACCAGGGACAGCGGGGCGTCAATCCGCCTCGCCTCTGACCGCCACTGGCGCTGCTGTCAAAACATCTTGAGCTGACGAGACTTGTCGGGGCGCGCAAAGGTCGACGCCTGCTGCGCCCAGAGCGTGCCGTCGTGCAGGCGCTCCTGACCTTCGATGACGCCGCGCCCAGACAGAGACGTCGTCGTCGTCGTCGTCGTCGGCCTCGACATCGACGTCGACGGCTCCGCGATCTCGTCCATGCCGTGGCGGGCGTTGAGGCCGAGGCGCTTGCAGGTGGCCCTGAAGAGCGAGCCGATCATGCGGGCGTAGTCGCCGGTGCCCGTGGCCCGTGCGCCCCAGCGCGAGTCGTAGAGGCGCTGCTCGCCGGCGGCGGCCTGGGCAGCGCTGGTGCGGGTCTCGACGATGCGGTGCAGGATCTTGTCGGCCCGATCGGGAAACGCCTCGCGCACCCGGTGCTCGAACACCGCCTTGACCGAGCCTGGCAGCCGCAACAGCACCCACCCCGCGTGGGAGGCGCCGGCGTTCTTGGCCGCCTCGAGCACCCTCGGCATGTCTTCGTCGGACAGCCCGGGGATGATCGGCGCGACCATCACGCCGACGTCGAGGCCGGCCTTTGCCAGGGTCTCGATGGTCCGCAGGCGGCGGGCCGGCGTCGCCACCCAGGGCTCGATGGCCCGGGCCTTTTGGGCGTCGAAAAAGGGCACGCTGATGCTGATTCCGACGCGGGCGACCTGCTGCAGCTGCAACAGCAAATCGAGGTCGCGCTCGATGAGCGGTGATTTGGTGATGAGCCCGACCGGGTTCTTGTATCGCGCACACACGGCCAGGCATTGGCGGGTCAGCCGGTAGCTGGCCTCGAGGGGCTGGTAACAGTCGGTGACCCCGGAAAAGACGATGGTCTCGCCCTGCCACGACGGCCGATCAAAGGCTTCTTCGAGGAGCTGCGCTGCCTTGATCTTCACGTGTATCTTGGTGTCGAAATCGCTGCCCGCCCCCATCGACAGATACTCATGGGTCGGTCGGGCGTAGCAGTAGGCGCAGGCGTGCTGGCAGCCGCGGTAGGGGTTGATGCTCCAGCGGAAGCCGATGTCGGGGCTGTCGTTCTCAGACAGGATCTGGCGGGTGTGGTCTTCGTAGACCTCGACAGCGGCGCCGGGGTCCATGCCGTCGAGGTATTCGCGCTCGGTGGAGGCAAAAGGGTTCGGCGGGTTGTCGATCTTGCGGCCCCGCCCTGGGTTGCTCTCGGGCGCGCCGGCGCTTCCAGACGGGGCGGCAGGTCGCGGCGCGGCGGGGATCAACGGGAGCGGGCGGGCCATGCCTGAACATAGGTTCAGCTGTGGGCCCTTGACAACGCGGGCGACGGCGACGACCACGGCGCCAATATGTCTCTCTCTCCGTCTTCGTTCGTTGCTTCCACCGTTTCGATCTTCACCGCCACCCTGCTGCCCGCCGCCGACCTCCTCGCCCACCCCGGGCACGGCGCCACCCCCGTCCACGTCCACGCCGCCTGGGGCGCCGTCGACGTCGGCGCCTGGTCCGTCATCGGCGTCGCCTTTGCCTACGTCGCCGTGAACCTCTTGATGGCCAAGACCCGACGCTGATGGCCGTCCGGTCAGCCCCTGCGCCCGGCTTGGCTGCGGGGCCGGGACACCTCCACCTCGATCCCCTCGGCGGCCTGGCGGGCGACATGTTCGCCGCGGCGCTGCTCGATCTCGATCCCGCGCTCGGTGATGACCTGCTGCCGCTGTTGCGGTCGGTGGGCCTCGCCGACGACGTCGGCATCGCGGTGCTCGCCCACAACGACGGCGTCCTGCAGGGACGTCGCTTCGTCGTCGACGATCCCCGCGAGCGCGATCCGGCAAAGAAGCACAAGACCCCCGGGGCCTTTGTTTTCCAGAAGGGCGCCGCGGGGCCGGGTCACGACCACGTCCCCTTCGTCGACATCCTCCGCCGCGTGCGCAAGAGCGCGCTGACGGCCGAGGCCCGCGAACGCGCCGTCGACATCTTTACGCGGCTGGCCCGGGCCGAAGGCCATGTCCACGGCATCGACGACGTCGAGCAGGTCAGCTTCCACGAGGTCGGCGCCCAGGACTCCGTGGCCGACGTCGTCACCGCCGCGGTGCTGCTCGACCGCCTCGACAAGCGCCACCGCGGCCTCACCGCCAGCGTGGCCTCGATCCCGCTCGGCAGCGGCCGCGTGCAGACCGCCCACGGCGAGCTGCCGGTGCCCGCCCCGGCCACCCTCGAGCTGTTGAAGGGCTACATCGTCCACGACGACGGCCGCGTTGGCGAACGGGTGACGCCGACGGGGGCGGCCATCCTCACCCACCTCTTGCCGTTCCCCGCGGCCGCCGCCGAGCGTCGACCCGCCGGCCGCGTCGACGCCGTCGGCCTCGGCTTCGGCACCCGCATGTTCCTGGGCATGTCGAACGTGTTGCGGGTGACGCTGACGACGACGCCGGTGGCGCGCCCCGGCGAGCCGCAAGAGAAGGATCTCTGGGACCGCGATCAACTGCTCGAGCTGTCGTGCGACCTCGACGACATGACCGGCGAAGAGCTGGGTCTGGCAGCCGATACCCTGCGGGCCACCGCCGGCGTCGTCGACGTCGTCACCTGGGCGGCGTTCATGAAAAAGGGGCGGCCGGCAACGACGCTCAAGGTGCTGTGCCGGCCGGCGGCGCGCGTCGCCACGATCCGCCGGCTCTTCGAGGTGACCTCGAGCCTCGGGGTCCGCATCGTCGAGGTCGAGCGGGCCATCCTGCGCCGCGAGCTCTCCGACGGCCCGGTGCGGGTCAAGCGCGCCGATCGCCCCGGTGGCGCGACCTGGAAAGCCGACGTGGCCGACCTTGAGGCCGATACGCTGGCCGAGCGCCGCGCGCGCCGGCACCTCCACGAGGGGCTCGCCGCCGCCGAGGCCCGAGCAGACGAGGACTAGATGGCCACCGTCGACGAAGCCCTCCTGCGCTCCCGGCAGCAGGCCCAGCAGGCCCAGCAGGCTGACGAGCAAGCCGAGCAGCAGCGCGCCAGGGCCGAACGCCTGCGCGCCCACCTGCGCGCTCACCTGCTCGACGGCGCCGCAGCCGGCCCCCCCCTCGGCATCGCCGTCTCGGGCGGCGTCGACAGCCTGACCCTGGCCGCCTTTGCCTGGGCCCTGCGCCCGGCCCTCGACGTCACCTTGTTCCACGCCACCTCGGCCGCGGTGCCGCAAGACGCCGCCGACCGCGTGGCCCGTCTCGCCGCCGAGCGCGGCTGGCACCTCGTCGTCGTCGACGCTGGCGAGCTCGATGATGCGCGCTACACGAGCAACCCCGAGAACCGCTGCTACTTCTGCAAGAGCCACTTGTTCGACGCCATCGCCGCCCGCTTCGCCGGTCCCATCGCCACCGGCGCCAACCTCGACGACGTCGACGACATCCGCCCGGGTCGGGTGGCGGCCGCCGAGCGCGCGGTGCGCGAGCCCTTCATCGCCACCGGCTTCAGCAAGGCCGACGTGCGGGTGCTGGCTCGCTCGCTCGGCCTCGACGACGTCGCCGAGCTGCCGGCCTCGCCGTGCCTCAGCTCGCGGGTCGAGACCGGCATCGCCATCGACAAAGCGCTGCTGCGCCTGGTCGACGACGTGGAGCGCGCGGTGCGGGCGATGCCCTCGGTGTCCGCGTCCACCGGCGGCACAGCGGGCGCCGGCAACGACCTGCGCTGTCGCGTGCGGCACAGCGGCCTGGTGATCGAGCACGCCGGCGACATCGACAAAGACGCCGTGCGCGCCCGCCTGGCGCCGCTGCTCGACGGGCGACCCCTCGGCTTCGCGCCCTACCGGCGTGGCAGCGCGTTTTTGCGGGTGGTGCCATGAGCGACGACCCCGGCGGCAGCAACCGACGGCGCCACCCGCGGGTCGATCTGCCGGTGCTCGTGCAGGTCCGCTACGCCGCCACCGAGCCCCCGCGCACGGTCTACGCCGTCAACATCTCGCAGAGCGGGCTGTTCCTCGACGTCGACGACGGCAGGCCGGTGGGATCGCGTGTGTTCGTGCAGGTCACGACCACCGACGGCAAGCACCTCCTGCGCGGTGAAGGCCGCGTGGTGCGGCGACCGCACGTCGCCGCCGACGGATCGAGCCAAAAAGGCGGCTGCGGCATCGAGCTCACCGGCTTCGACGCCGCGGCCCGCGCCATCCTGCAGCAGCTCGTCGACGACGCCGGCTGAGCGGCGACCCCCGCGAGCGCAGAGGCAACGCCCCACGACCGACACCGGGAGCGCCCCGAAGCAGCCGGCGAAGGTTGACCCTGCCTGACCACCGCAAGTAGGGTCGCGCGTGTTGTTGAGGGAGCGTGCGATGACGACGACGACGACAGCCAACCCGCGTGCCCGAGCAGTCGCCGAGCTCCTCAAAGACGTACCGCTGTTCGCGGGCCTCGGGCTGGACGACCTCTCGCGCCTGTCGCTGCTCCTCACCGAGAAGCACTTTCCACGCGACACCGTCATCGTCAGCGCCACCGACCCCGGCGACGCCCTCTACGTCGTCGCCGAAGGCGAGGTGAAGGTCTCGCTGTGGTCCGACAACGGCAGAGAGATCATCCTCTCGACCCTCGGGCCGGGCTCGTTCTTTGGCGAGATGTCGCTGGTCGACGGTGAGCCGCGCTCGGCCAACGTCGCCTGCCTCACCGACTCGCTCTTGCTGCGCCTCGGCCGCAAAGAGTTCATCCAGGCCCTGCGCGCCTACCCGACCATCGCCATCAACGTGATGACCGAGGTGTGCGTGCGCCTGCGCCGCGCCGACGAGAGCATCGGCAACCTGGCCCTGCTCGACGTCTACGGCCGCGTCGCCCGCTACCTGCTGGAGCGTTGCGAAGAAGAAGGTGACGTCGTCCCCGAGGGGCATCTGCTCAAGAAGATCCCCACCCAGCAGCACATCGCTTCGCGCATCGGCACCTCGCGCGAGACGGTGAGCCGCGCCCTGAGCGAGTTCCAGAGAAGGGGCTTCATCGAGCAGCGCGGCAAGGGCCTGCTGGTCCGCGAAGGCCTCGACCCCAAAGCGGTCTCACGCTCGCGCTGATCGCTGCGCGGCGGTCCCGTCGACGGCCAGAAAGAAGAGAGCCGCCCGGCTCTCTTTTTTTTTCGCGCTCGCCTGCTGGCGCAGAAGATTCTCGACGAGGGTGTGGTCGGAGCCGCCCGGTGGGTCTGATGCAGACCTCCCCCCGGCGACCGGCAAGCGGTCGATCGCCCTCCCAACTTCTTTGCTTCGCGCCACGCCGGGCACGAGACCTGGCCGTCGGCGACGTCGACGACCCGGCCAGCCGTCCGCGACGAACAGGCAGCGGTTCCTTTTTGTGTCGACGACGAAGCGCCTGATATGACCGACAGACATGTCTCGCCTCGGCGACTTCACGCTGCTCGAAGACCTTGGAAAGTCGGCCGTCGCCGACCGCTACAAGGCCGTGCACGCCACCCTCGGCGGGCCGTTCTTCTTGAAGGTGTACCGGCGGCTCGATCCCCGCTTCCACGCCGAGCTCAAAGAGCGCGGCGATCGGCTCATTGGCAAAACCCACCAGAACCTCGCCCCCCACCTCGGCCACGGTGACGTCGAGGGCGTGCCCTTCACGGTGTCGCCCTGGCTCGAGGGCATCGACCTGCCCGAGCTGCAGGCCAGCCTCAAGGATCGGCGCGTCAACCTGACGCTCGACCACTGCGTGCTGATCCTCGTCGACCTCTCGCGGGCGGTGTTCGCGCTGCACCAGCTGGCGCCGACGAACACCGGATCGCGGCTGGCCCACGGCGACGTCTCGGTCTCGCACGTGCGCCTCGGCCCCGACGGGCAGGTCTGGCTCACGGGCCTGGCGACCCCGCGGGGCCTCGAGCCCGGACGCCTCCCCGAAGCCCGCTTCGACCTCGCCGGCGTCGGCGCCCTCCTCTACGACCTCGTGCCGCTCTTGCGCGGTGGCGCCGCGCGTCCGCCGCTGCCGACGCCGCTCGATCGCGTGATCCGCCGGGCCCTCGGCATCGGTCCCACCAGCGAGCACCTGCCGCCCGCCGAATTCGCCGACCGCCTCGTCGAGGTCGCCGAAGCCCTCAAGCTCGGCGCCGACCGCGCCCAGTTCGTCGACGTCGTGCGCCGCACCATCCGCGCCGTCGAAAAGAAATTGCTCGAGTCCGGTGGCCGCACGCTGCTCGGTGGCAACCCGGACGCGCGCCGCTCGGCACCCGGCGCCGCCGACGCCATCCCCGAGCTCGTGCCGGTCAACGCCCCGCTGCAGGGACGCTCAAGCCCCCCGCTCCAGGGCCGCCCGGGCGACGGCGGCCGGCCCGTGCCGGCCATGCCCACCCTCGAGCCGCTGCGCGGACCCGGCGTCTACGCCGGCCCCAACGGCGGCGCCAACAGCGGGCCGGGGGACCCGCTCCTGGGCCGCTCGGCCCCTGGAGCGCGACCGCTGCCCGAGCTGGTGCCGCTCACGCCCGCGTCGGGTCCCGTCCCCGTGGCCCGCGTCGGGGCCTCTGGCGCGGCCATCGCGCCGGGCACCGCGCCGGGCATCGCGCCGGCCATCGCGCCCATCGCGCCGGCCATGGTGCCGGCGTCGCCGCCAGGCGCCGGTCGCGCGCCGGCGCCGGCCGGGTTGCCGGCGCCACTGGCGTCGCCGTTCGGTGGTCCATCCGCTGGGCCGTTCGCGGCATCGCCGTTCGGCGGGCCGTCGGCAGCGCCGTTTGGCGGGCCACCAAACGGCCCATCCTTCGGCCCGCCCCCGGGAGCCGCGCCGGGTCCGCCCATGTCGGCGTCGGTGCGTTCGCCGGTGTCGCCGTTCGCAGCGCCGTTCTCAGCGCCGTTCGCAGCGCCTTTTGCAGCGCCTTTCGCAGCGCCGTTCGCAGGGCCAATCGCAGGGCCGTCCGCAACACCGTCAACACCGTACGCAGCGCCGTCTGCAGGACCGTTCGCGCCGCCGGGCCTCGTGCCGCCCGGTGCGGCGTCGACGCCTGCGCCCGCCGGGGCCGGCCTCCCGCAGGCCCGCCCGGCGAGCATGCCGGTCATGCCGCTGTCGGCGGTGGCCGATGCCCTTGGCGCCCCGCTGCGCTCGTCGTCACCGACGCCGCCTACGCCGACGTCGACGCCGTCGCTGCCGCCCGACCTGCAGGGGCTCGACGCCGCGCCGCGCACCCGTTCGCGCTCGCAATTTTTCTCCGACGACGTCGACGTGGGCGTCAGGCCGGCGCTGCCCGTCGACGTGCCGCTCGTCGGCGCGGGGGCGCCGTTTGCGCCGTCGCCGTTTGGTGGGCCGCAGCTGGCGACGCCGCCGCAGCCGCAGCCATCGCCGTTTCTCAAGGACGACACCGATCCCGACGCCGTGCGCCCGATGCGCATCGAGGCCCAAAAGGCGCTGCCGTCGGTGGCGGCGTTGCTGAAAGCGGACGTGGTCACCGCCGAGCAGATCGAGCGCGCGGCCATCGAGCAGGTGCAGAAGGGCGGACGCACCCTCGAGATCCTGGTGGCCCAGGGCGCCATCGACGACGACACCGTCGCCGAGGTGCTGGCGCGCAGCGCCGGCCGTCCGGTGATCGGCGGCCCGTCATCCGACGCCAGCCGCGGCAACGTCGTCGTCAAAGACCTCGCGCTCCTGCGCCGCCTGCCCCAGACCTACGCCCTTGCGCGCCGCCTGCTGCCGTTGTCGGTGACGCCGGACCTGGGGGGCACCCCCACACCCCCGGGCTCCCCGGGTGCCGCAGGCGGCACGCTGATCCTCGCCGTCGCCGACCCCTTTGAAGAAAAGGTCATCGAGGAGGTCAAGGGACTGCTGCACGCCTCGTTCGTCGACGTCCGCGTGGCGCCCCGCAAGGTACTGACCGAGGCCACCCTCGCGGCCTTTGCCCAGCTGCACGGCACCGGGTCCGGAGCCGTCGAAGCCGGCGGCCCGCGGGTGCTCGTCGCCGTGCAAGACACCGCAAAGGCGCAGAAGCTCGGCGACCGCCTGGTGCAAGAAGGCATGCAGGTCGAGCTCGTCGTCGACGGCCACAACGCCCGCCAGATCCTCGTCGCGCGCCCGCCCCAGGCCGTCGTCGCCACCCACGACCTGCCCGGCCTCGATGGCCGCGCGCTGCTCTTGTTCGCGCGCGGCCAGGACACCGGCGCCGACGTGCCCTTCTTCGTGCTCGGTCCCCGCGGCGACGACGACCTCATCGCCCGCGTCCTCGACCTCGGCGCCGACGACTTCTTTGGCGAGCCCCTGCGACTCGACGTCGTCCTGGCCAAGCTGCGGCGGGCCATCGACAAGGGCAAGCGCGGCGCGAATCCCGAGACCAGCTCGCCGGGACGCATGGCTCCACCGCCGGCGCCGACTGCCGCGGCGGCGCCGAAGCCGGCGACGCCGAAGTCAAAGACGTCGCCGCCGCCGCTGCCGAAAAAGGCCGCTGCTGCGGCTGCGCCCCCGTCGAGCATGGGCGAATTCGACTTCGCCGAGCTGCCCGATCTGCCGCCCGAATTCGAAGGCGGCGCGGTCGACGTGCCGTCGATGCCGACGGGCGTGATGGGCACGCTGCGACAGATGGCGTTGCCCGAGATCGTGCAGTCCCTCGAGATGGGCCGAAAGACCGCCAGCGTCGACATCGTCCCCGCGGATGGCGAGAAGGGCATGATCGGCTTCGAGGGCGGCGCCGTCCGCTACGCCGCGTGCGGCACGCTCCTGGGCGACCAGGCCTTTTACGCGTTGATGCGCCACAAAGAGGGCTTCTTCCGCATCCACTACGGCGACGCTCCGCCGGCCATCAACATCGACTCGCCGACGACCTTCCTGCTCCTCGAGGCCATGCGCCTCATGGACGAAGAAGGGATGACGTGACCGACGCATCCGGCGGCCGCGGCCCCGGGGGCCTCTCTGGCGCCGGCGGCAGCATCGCCTCCGAGGCTTTGCAGCTGAGCCTCACCGGCGACATCGATGGCGCCCTCGCCTTGCTCCGCGCGGCCCGCGAAAACGCGCCCCTCGATCAGAGCGCGCTGTCGTTGATGTTCAAGCTCCTGCAGGACCGCGGTCCCGGCGACGAGGTCTTTGACATCTGCGCCGCCGGCATCGAGCTGGCCGAGCAATCGGCAGCGTCGTCATCGTTGTCGTCGTCGCCATCGTTGTCGTCATCGTCGGGGCGCAACAAACCCATCACCCGGTCGACGTGGCACCTGCGACGCGGCCTGCTGCACGTCGAAGGGCGCAACCGCGAAGACGCCGTGCGCGACCTGCTGCTGGTGTTGAAGCTCAAGGCCTCCGACGACCACACCGCGCAGGCGCAAAAGGCGCTGCTCGCGGCGGCCCAGCTGCCGGCCCGATCGCCCAAGCGCTGATCAGCAGACGACCACGACGATGGCGACGACGACGACGACGACGATGACAGCGACGACGATGCGGCTGCCTTGCTGAACTGTGGGCCCCGGCCTAAGCGGGCGCCGTCGTCTCGCCCGTTTCCGGAGGTCCCATGTCCGCGCCCATCCGCTCCCGTGCTGCCCGCGCCGCTGCGCTCGCACTCACCGTCGCTGCTCTGCTGTCGTTTGCCTGCGAGCAGAAGAAGCCCGCCGATCCCGCTGCCGGGAACGCCACGCCGACGACGACGACGACGACGACGACGGGCGATGCAGCGCCGCCCAATGCTGCGGCTGACGCCGACACGATCCTGTTCGGCGAGGTTGGCTCGC
>JBKJNL010000702.1:0-3776 GCA_046593615.1 Myxococcota bacterium
CGTGTCGCTGGCGGGCTTCGGTCTGCCGAGCTTCTGGGTGCTCGACCTGGGCAAAGTGAGCTTCACCCTCGGGCTGTCGGGGTGGACCGACAACGATTGGACCGGCCAGCAAGCCGCAGCCAAGGGCACGCCGCAGAGCCGCTTCGAGCTCTTGACCCGACGGATGGATGGCAGCGCCGACGAGCTCATGCGCGTCTACCAGGCGCTGAAAGGGCCGCGCGTGGCCAGCGCCAACGACGTCGCCGGTACCGTCGGGTTGAGCGTCGAACGCACCCGCTCGGCGCTGTCGTGCCTCGCCCAGGTGGGACGCGCGACGTATGACCTGACCGGTGGCCTGACCGGCGACATGCTCGACGACAAGCCCGACGGAGGCAGAGCCGGCCGCTACCGGCACCGCGACCTGTTCTTCGATGCGTTCACGATGGCCGACGCAAAGAAAGCGGCGGCGCCGTCGGCGTCGGAGTCCGCGTCGCCGCAGGCGAAGCTGGCGCACGAGATCGTCGACGCCGACAACGCGCGCATCATCGCCCGCCGGCCCGTGCCGCCCGACGCCGTGCAGCCTGGCTACAAGCTCTCAGGCTCGGTCAAGGGTGGAGCGGGCGGCAGCGAGCAGGTGGTGCGGCCCCAATTGCACGTCGACGGCGACGGCGACGTCGTCAGCGGTTCGTGCACCTGCACGCACCACCGCCAGCACGCCTTGACCAGGGGTCCGTGCGAGCATCTGCTCGCGTTGCGGCTCGTGCACATGAGCCGCCTCGACGCTGGCCTCTGAAGACGCTGGCCTCTGAAGACGTTGGCACTTGAAGACGTTGGCACTTGAGTTCGTTTTGTTGAGAAAGGAGGGAGCCGCTGGGGACGTGACGATCGCAGTTGGAAGGTTCGAGCAACCCGCACGGTGTTCCGCCGTGCTTGCCCTTGTGCCTGTCATTCGTCACGCGTCCGTTCTTCACTCGCGATCGGCGCCGGGCCAGCCCGCTGCTGGTTGGGTCGCTCCGCGACCCGCGGGCATACGGCCCGGCGCCGATCGCTATCCGTGGAACGGCCACGTCCCGAGGATGTTCGTCGTCATTTTGATTGCGATCGTCACGTCCCCACCGGCTCCCTCTCCTGCAGCGCAAACCTCGACAATCCAAGGGTCATGGCAGACATCAAGGACGAAAAATCCGCGGCGCAGAAGGTTCATGACAAGGTCATGAACGCGCCCGAATGGACGCTGCTTTCGCGCATGCGCACGCTGGGCTTCTGGCCGTCGGCCGCGGGCCTGCCTGACGATCCCGTCGATGAAGCACGTGAACGAGCAACGCTGGAGCAGCAGAAGCAGCAGCTCGTTCCGCAGACCTTTGGCGACGACGCCGCGCTGCAGACGGCCCTCGACGCTGAGCGCAAGCGCCGCATCGCCGAGAGCCGCGCGAAGCGCACCGCGCGCCTCGAGCAGCGCCAGAAAGAGCAGCACGAGCGCCGGCTCGCCTGGACCCGGGAGCGCGTCAAACGCATCGTCTTTGTCGGCGACGGCGCCAGCGGCGGCCTCGAAGACACCGCCTCCGACGCGGCGAAGCTGCTCGCGAACGGTCTGCCGCTGCTGAACGACGGCAGCGACCTCGCCCGCGCCCTCGACGTCTCGCTGCCCGCGCTGCGCTTCTTGACGTTCCACCGCCGCGGGGCAGCCCTCGTCCACTACCACCGCTTCACGCTGCCCAAGAAGACCGGCGGCCAGCGCTCGATCTCGGCGCCGAAGCCGCGGCTGAAAAAGGCCCAGCAGTGGGTGCACGAGGCGGTGCTGCTGCCCGTGACGTCGACGGAAGCCCTGGGTCCGTCGGCCCACGGCTTCGTGGTCTCGCGAAACGTCGTCACCAACGCCTTGCCGCACGTGGGCAAGCAGGTCGTGGCCAACCTCGACCTCAAGGATTTTTTTCCGTCGATCACCTTCAAGCGGGTGAAGGGGATCTTTCGCGGGCTCGGCTACTCCGAGCACGTCGCCACGCTGCTGGGGCTGCTGTGCACCGAGCCGCCCCGCGTCCCCGTCGTCGTCGACGGCAAACGCCTGCACATGGCGCTGGGGGCGCGGGTGTTGCCGCAGGGGGCGTCGACGTCGCCGGCGCTGACGAACCTGCTGTGCCGCCGCCTCGACAAGCGCCTCGCCGGCCTGGCCAGGCGCCACGGCTTCGCGTTCACGCGCTACGCCGATGACCTGACGTTCTCAGGCGACAACGCCGACGCCCTCAAGGTGCTGCTGGCCCAGGTGCGCCGCGTGATCGTCGACGAAGGCCTCACCGAAAACGTCGACAAGACCCGCGTGATGCGGCGCGGGCGGCGGCAAGAGGTCACCGGCGTCGTCGTCAACCAGCGCCCGGCGGTGGCCCGCGATGAGGTGCGTGTGCTGCGGGCCATCCTGCACCGTGCTCGCTTCGAGGGCCTCGCCGCGCAAGACCGGCAGGCCTCGGCGCTCGCCGAGAAGCGCGACTTCGTGGCCCACCTGCGGGGCCGCATCGCCTGGGTGCAGATGGTCGACCGGCCCAAGGGCGACCGGCTGCGGGCCGAGCTCGATCGCCTGCTGGCGACCTCCGCGACGTCGGTTGCTCCTGCGCTGACGTCGTCGACGCCGCCGTCGTCATCGGCAACCCACGGGTTGCGCTTCGCGATGCCCCCCGATCTGGCTGCAGATCGTTCGGACCGACCGGACAAGGAATGACCATGGACCTGCTCGACCGCATCCGGGGATCAATGCTGGGCCTCGCCGCCGGCGACGCCCTCGGCCACCCCACCGAATTCATCTCGTCGGTGGAGCGCATCAAGGCCCGCTTCGGCGAGCGCGGCATCACGGCGTTCGCTTCGGCGGGCCCGCACAAGGCCGGCACCTTTACCGACGATACCCAGATGACCATCTGCGTGGCCCGCGCCCTCGCCTTGCGCGGCAGCCTGGTGTCGAGCAGTGGTCCTCTCGACGACGTCGCCCTCGACGAGCTCATGGAGCAGCTCGGCAACGAATTCGTCGCCTGGGCCGAGCACCCGTCGAACAACCGCGCTCCCGGCGGCACCTGCCTGGCTGGCTGCCGCAACCTCAAGGGTGGCGCGCGCTGGAAGGACGCCGGCGTCAAAGGATCGAAAGGCTGCGGCGCGGCCATGCGCGCAGCCCCCGTGGCCTGGATGTACTTCGACGACGACGACGCCCTGGTGCGCATCGCGGCGGCGCAGAGCGTGCTGACCCACAGCCACCCGACCGGCATCGCGTCGTCGGTGGCCGCGGCGGCGCCGGTGGCCTGGATCCTCAAGGGCAACGGCGTCGACGGCATCATCGATTACACGAAGCGCATGGTTGAGAAGCTCGACGAGAAGTTGCTCGTCGAGCTCGGCTGCGACCCGACCGCCGCGCGCGACATCGGCGTCGCCGAGCAGCTCACGGCGCTGCACGACACCCAGCAGGCGCTCGACGAAGAGAGCGACGACGTCTGTGAATTGCTCGGCGGCGCCTGGGTCGGCGAAGAGGCCGTGGCCACCGCGCTGTGGTGCTTCATCAAGGCGGGCGGCGACGTGCAAGAGACCCTGCGGCGCGGCGCGACGTCGTCGGGCGACAGCGACTCCATCGCTTGCATCGGCGGTTCGTTCGCCGGCGCCCTGCACGGCGTGGAAGGGATTCCCGAGCACCTGCGCCGCGTCGAGCGCGACGTGGATTTGCTGGACCTGGCCACGCAGGTCCACGCTGCGCGCACCGAGGGCAACCGCTCGGCGCTGCCCGGCAACACCGATTTTTTCGACATCGATCGCCGCGGCATCCGCGT
>JBKJNL010000865.1:0-4015 GCA_046593615.1 Myxococcota bacterium
GTGAGGAACATCCGCATCACCCGGCCGCGCTGCATCCCGATGGCGCGCAGCGTGCCGATCTCCCGGGTCCGCTCGCGCACGGCAATGGTCATCGTGTTGCTGATGCCGACGATGATCACGAAGGCCAGCAGCATCACCAGCGAGATCGACACCGCCTTGAGGCCGACGATGATCTGCACGAGGAACGAGCTCTCGTCTTCCCACGTCGTCACGTCGAGCTTGGCGCCGGTCCAGTCTTCGCCGGGCACCGTCTGCAGCAGCTTGATGAAGAACGGCTGGGAGTCGTGCTCGAGTTGCGTATATCCTTTTTTGGCCAGGTGGGCGCGCAGATCATTCATCGCAGCGGTGCTGCGGTCGATGTCTTTCAGGTAGATCTGAACGACGCCAGAAACGCCGGGCTTGAATTGATAGAGGTCGACCACGGTCTGCTTGGGGACGAAGCTGGCGAAGCCCGACAGCAGGCCGAGGTCGCGGGCGATGGCGACGATGGTGACGTCGGCGGTGTTGGTGGCGCCCTCGGCCTGCTGTCGGGCTTCGCCAGCTTCGTGCCCAAGCAGACCGTCATCGACCTCTATCAGTTCAAACCCGGCGTCTCTGGCGTTGTTCAGATCTATCTGAAAGACATCGATCGCAGCACCGCAGCGATGAATGATCTACGCGCTCATCTGGCCAACAAAGGATATACGCAACTCGAGCACGACTCCCAGCCGTTCTTCATCAAGCTGCTGCAGACCGTGCCCGGCGAAGACTGGACCGGCGCCAAGCTCGACGTGACGACATGGGAAGACGAGAGCTCCTTCCTCGTGCAGATCATCGTCGGCCTCAAGGCGGTGTCGATCTCGTTGGTGATGCTGCTGGCGTTCGTCATCATCGTTGGCATCAGCAACACGATGACCATCGCCGTGCGCGAGCGCACCCGGGAGATCGGCACGCTGCGGGCCATCGGCATGGGCCGCGGCAACGTCCTCGGGTTGTTCCTCCTCGAAGCCTTTGTCCTCGGCATCGTCGCCTCGGGCCTCGGCGGCCTCGTCGGCGCCGGCGTCTCCGCCGCCATCAACGCCGCCGCCTTTCGTGTCGACGTCGACGCCATGCGCATCGTGCTGCTGTCCGACACGCTGCACCTCGTGCCCCGCGTCATCGACGTCGTCGTCGCCGTCACCGTGTTGACACTGGTGAGCACCCCCGCCGCGTTCTTCCCCTCGCTGCGCGCCGCGCGCATCACCCCCGTGACTGCCATGCAGTCGGCGGAATGAAGGAGCTCCCCATGAAATCGATCAACAAACTCAGCGCCGCATTCGCGGTCATCGCCGCCGTCGTCGCCCTCGGTGCGCCGACGCTCCGAGCCCAGCCCAGCGAGGTCGACCTCGTCGGCCGGCTGAAGGTCATCGACGAGCGCCAGGCGAACACCGGCGACTACCGCTCGCTCGCCTACCTGGAGCAGAAGGAAAAAGGCAAAGCCGACACGGCCTTTGAGGTCGTCTTCTACCGCCGTGACGCCGACGACAAGCTCATGATCCTGTTCACGAAGCCAAAGGCCGAAGCCGGCAAGGGCTACCTGCGCGTCGACAAGAACCTGTTCCTCTACGACCCGACGGTGGGCAAATGGGAGCGCCGCACGGAGCGCGAACGCATCGGCGGCACCAACTCCAACCGGGCAGATTTCGACGAGAGTCGTCTGGCCATTGAGTACACACCGAAGTTCGTCGCCGAAGAGAAGCTCGGCAAGCTCGACGTGACCCACATGGTGCTGAACGCCAAAGACGGCGTCGACGTTGCCTACCCTTCTGTCGACCTCTACGTCGACAAAGAAGGCAACATCCGCAAGCGCGAAGACAAAGCATTGTCGGGCAAGCTGCTCCGCACGACCTATTATCCAAAATGGAACAAGATCTTCAGCGAGTCCAAAAAGGGTGACGTCTACATCCCCGGTGAGATCCGCATCTTTGACGAGGTCGAGAAGGGCAACAGCACCCTGATCCAGATCCGCGAGACCGACCTGCGGCCCCTCGACGCAAACCTGTTCACCAAGGCCTGGCTCGAGTCCAAGTCACGTTGACGTCTTCGGCGGCGGCGGCGGCGTCTCCGTCTTCGTCGGCTCCTGCTTCGTCGCTTTTTTTCGCCTTCTCTGCGGAGCGCGCCTGACGGCGCGCCTCCTCGAGGTTTGCCATGCACGCCCTGTTGCTCGCGGTGCTCGTCACCACCCAGACCGGCGCCGGCCGCGAGGCCGACATGTTCGGCAGCGACGAGCCGGCACCGTCACCGGCGAGCGGGCCGGAGAGCGCGACGCCGACCGACACGCTGCCGCAGAACCAGAGCGAGGGCAGCGCGCGCGACGACGACATCTTTGGCAACACCTCGACGCCCGAGACCCTGACGCCCGGGCTCGCCACGTCGAGCGGCATCTTGCAAGACGCCGACAACGCCCTGGCCCTCGGCGGCCAGCTGTTCTTGCGCTTGAATGCCAACTACCGCGAAGGCGGCGGCATCGGCGACGGCACGCTGGCGGGGCCTTCGCTCATCGACGCCTTTGCCGATGTGCGCCCCGTCGATCGCATCCGTGCCTATGCCCAGCTGCGCTTCAGCTTCGATTACACGGTCGAGGACGGCGAGCAGAACGCGTTCGGCCAGGCCCTCGTGCCCTTCGACATCCAGCTCGCCCAGGCCTGGGCCAAGTTCGACCTCGGCCAGGTGGCCTACATCACCGCCGGCCGCCAGCGCATTCGCTGGGGTACAGGTCGATTTTGGAACCCCACTGATTTCGTGAACCAAGAGATCAGAAACAGCATCGATTTCTTCGACCAACGTGTCGGTGTTGACCTCGTCAAGGTGCACTTCCCCTTCGAGCAGCTCGGCTGGAACCTGTACCTCATCACCACCTTCAACGGCGTCGACCTGGCCAGCGACACCGGCCTCGCCGCCCGCGCCGAATTCGTCTTTGGCGAGGCGGAGCTCGCCCTGTCGTCGGCGGTGCGCAAAGACGCCCCCCTGCGCTTCGGCGCCGACGTCTCGGCCGGCGTCTGGCTGTTCGACGTTCGCGGCGAAGCGGTTGTCTCGCGCGGCCTCGGCCGCCCCCTCTTCAAGGGCGAGCTCGACTTCGCGCAAGGCGTCTTTCCCGAAGAGGTCGACCCCGAAGACGACGACTGGTGGTTCCAGGGCGTCGTCGGCGCCGAGGCGACCGTCAAGTACAGCGACACCGACACGTTCTCCGTCGGCGCCGAGTACTTCTACAACCAGGCCGGCTACGCCTCCGCCGAGCTCTACCCGTTCCTGTTCCTGAACCGCGCCTTTGTGCCGCTCTACACCGGTCAGCACTACGCAGGCGTGTACGCCTTTGCCGCATCACCATTCGATTTCAAGGACCTGACCGTCACCGCGAGCACGCTCGGAAACCTGTCTGATCTGTCTTTCCTGTCGCGCCTCGATTTCCAATACACGATCTTGCAGTACCTGACGGTCAACACCTTTGTCGCCGCCCACCTCGGCAACGTCGGCGAGCTCAAGCTCGGCCTCGAGGTCGACCCGGTCCCCGTCGTCCTCCCGAACGGGTTTGTGCTGCAGAACGATCGCCTCGACGTCGGCGTCGCCTTGCGCGTGAAGTTCTGAGGCGCCGAAAGAAAAACCCCGCCGGAGCGGGGTCGTTCAGCCTGATCGGGCATCAGCCTCGCTCAGTCGCCCTGCTCACTCACCAATGCCGGTCGCATCGCTGACATTGACTGTGTAGGTGAGCACGCTCTTGAGCTTGAGCTTCGCGGCGCCGTCGGGCTTTTTGACCTTGGTGGTGTCGCCGGCGACCTCTTTGAGCGACAGCGCCTGGCCGTCGGGTGCGGCGACGAGGATGGAGAACGCGAAGCTCTTGAGCGCGGTGTTGAAGGCTGCGTTGCCGCCGTCGACGAAGCTGAGCGCGACGGCGTCGGCGACGCCGGCCTCCTGGCCGACCTCGAAGCCGGGCGCCTCGGGATCGAGATCCTTGCCGATGGTTCCCACCTTGACGAAGCCCGACCCGCCGAGGTCGGCG
>JBKJNL010000927.1:0-7029 GCA_046593615.1 Myxococcota bacterium
GTGCGGCCGACGACGGCGCGGCCGACGACGACGCCGCTGTCGTGGTGGACGATGGCGTCGCCGTGCAGGCGGAACAGGCCCACCGGCGTGGCGGCATACGCGGCGGCGCCGAACACCGGTCCGGTCGAGGTGCGGTCGACGACGACGCCGCCGTCGAGGCACACGAGCTCGGTGCCCAGGGCCAGCCAGGTGCGCCGCCCGCAAAAGCCCACCGACAGCCCGCGGGGGACGCCGTCGCTGTTGACGACTTCGAGGACGACGTCGCCGTTTTCGCGCACGAGCTTGCCGTCGTGCTTGACGACGAAGCGCACGGTGCCGCCGCTGGCCGCGGCGCCGACGACCAGCCCGCGCCGCACCAGCTCGAACGAGACCTCGCCTCTCGTGAGCCTCGCCGGCACGACCACCCTGACCTGGCAGGCCGGGCAGCTCTGGCGGGCGTGCTCGAGGCCGCAGCTGCAGCGCACGAAGCGGGCGTCGAGCAGGCGCGCGTCAAAGGCGACGCGGGCGTCGTCGTCGAAGCAGGCGCGCAGATCGCAGAGCAGGGCCTCGGGCAAGGCCCGCGTCGGCAGCGCGACCTTTGGCAGGACGACGTCGCCGCGCAGCACGCTGTGCCGGGCTTCGGCGCGGCGGAGCAGGGTCGGCAGCGATGCGTGGGTGCCGCCGTAGGGGTGCACGCAGCACAGCGACTGGAACAGCAGCACGCGCAGCGCGTAGCCGTCGCTGTCGGCGGAAAAGACCGGTCCGTCGACGAGGGAGACGCCGTAGAGCCGGGGGTCGAGGAAGCGCTCGTGGGCCACCGGGCAGGGGAGCCCCGCCAGCTGCATCGAGTCGGCGTCGATCAAGAAGGGCTCGTGGTGGTCGTCGACGACGACGTTGCCGTCGTTGAAGTCGCCGATGACCACGCCTTTTGCGTGCAGTCCGTTCATCGCTGCCAGCAGGCGGCGGAACAGGGACAGAGTTGCGTTTTGTGAGGCAGACACATGCGCGGCGGGCTTCGCCAGGCGAGCGAGGTCGACGGCTCCGGCGACGCGGCGCATGCGGTAGCCGACGACGGCGCCGTGGTCGTCGACGGCCAGTGCGGAGGGTGTCACCACCGACGAGGGCAGCCCCGCCGGAAAGGCCCGCAGCTTCTGCTCGCGCAGGGCCCGCAGTGCGGCCGGAGCGCCGGGGTGAAAGATCTTGACGACGTCGTGGGCGCCGACGGCGTAGACGCGGGCTTCGCCGCCTTCGCCGATGAGGTCGCGGTCGTCGAGCGTGACGGTGTGGCCATCGATGATCACGCGCATGACGGCTCCGCCGACGTGACGACGTCCGCGGCGATCGAAAACGACGCGGGCAGGGCTCGGCGGACCACGACGACGGTGCAGTCGTCTTCGGGGGCCGCGGCGCCGAGTGCCGTGAGCCGCTTGGTCGCCAACGATGGATTCAGCACGAAGCGCGCGTCGCTCTCGAACAGCGCGAGGCCACCAAAGGCCTCGCCCGTCGGCAGCGTCGTCGACGCCGCCCGAGCCAGCTCGAGCGCGCCGTCGGTGGCGATGGTCAGCGAGCGCAGGTCGGCGGTCGCGCCGTGGGCATGCACCGTCAGCTTCGCGTGATCGTGGAGGCCGTCGATCAGGCGATAGGCCGGGCAGTCGGGAGCGCCGTCGTCGTTGACAGCGACGTCGACGTCGACGCCGTTGACGCGCACCACGCCGTCGCCGACGCCAAAGACGACGAAGCGCGCCGGGCCGATCACGGCGACCTGCACGGTGAACAGCAGGCACGAAGCGATGAGCGCGGCGCGTTCGTCGGCGTCGCTGCCGTCGATGCACCACGAGCGGCTGGCGCGATCGAGCTCGGTGACGAGGGCGTCGATGGCCGCGTCGGCCAGGTCGTCAACGCAGTCGCGAGACGGGCCGGCTGCCAACCGGCGGGCGACGTCGGCGGCGACGAAGCGGGCACCCAGTCCCGCGCCGACCTCCGACGACTCGCCCGCTGAGCAGCCGTCGCAGACGACGGCGACGACCACCGCGCCCTCCGGCCTCGCGAGCATGCGGACGGAAACGGCGTCTTGGCTGCCGCGGCGGGCGCGCTGGTGGGCCCTTCCGGACACGGCGGCCCTGACAATGTTCCATTTCGAGTCGATAAAAGTCATAAAGAGAAAATAAGCGTCGAAACAGGCGCCGTCAAGCCACATGTCAAATGCTTTGAAGATCCAGCGCCTTGGCGGCGCAGCGCTCGGGTGCGGCGCGTGCGCTGGTGAGAACCGGGTCGCTCAAGCGGTTTCTGGCGTGAGCGGAGCGCGCCTCGACGGCGTCGTCGGCGTTACGGGACGTCGGGGTCGTCGCCGCAGCCGAGGGGCCGGAAGAACGGGTAATCGCGGATGGTCGCTTCGCTGTGTTGGCGCTCGACGGCGCGGCGAAAGGCGGGTCCGGGGTTTTCGAGCACGCCGATGTGGGCGTCGGCCAGGTACTTGATGTCGTAGTCGCGCAGCTTGCGGATCGAATCGTAGGCGACGACGAGGTCGCTGCTGAAGCCCGACGGCGCGGGGTGCACCTCGCCGGGCATCGGGGTCTGCACGCCGTCACCACCAAAGAGGATGCCGTCGTAGAGCCACGACGTGCTGCCGTCGGTGTGGCCGGGGGTCGCTATCGCCAGGAAGCGGTGGCCGTCGAAGTCGACGACGTCGCCGTCTTTGACTTTGTGCACCGGCCCCATCGCCAACGGGATGCCGGCAAAGGCTTCGCCCAGGCGCGGGTAGAGCGCGGTGAAGGTGTTTTCGCCGACGAGGGCCGGGGCGTCGTCGCCGCCGACGTAGACGGGGGCGTCGATGGCGGCGGTGCCGGCGGCGTGGTCGAGGTGGCCGTGTGTCAGGAGAATCGCCTTGATGTTGCGATTTCCTACTTTGTATTTGATGGAGCGGGCCTGGTCGTCGAATCCTGTGTCGACGATGACGACGTCGTTGCCGCCGACCGGGACGATCCAGGTCAGGCTGCCGCGCGAGCACACGCTGTCGATGCCGCCCGGCAACTGCCGCCGGGCGACGTCAGCGGGGCGCAACAATGTCATCGTGTGGTAGATGCGCGCCCCGGCTTCTCGCGAGAAGTTGCAACCCGGCGTGGCGCACAGGGCCGCGAGGGCGACGACGAAAGCGGGGATTTTTTGCATGGTGTTTGCTGAGAGTTTCAGTTCTGGTGGAACTGCACCTGGAGGAACAACTCTTGGTTGGGTTGGATGGGCACGCTGCGCCGGTACTCGACGGTGCCCTGCTTGACGACGACGTTGTGGGGTCCCTGCACCAGCTCGATCGGATCCATCGGCGTGCGGCCCATCTTTTTGCCGTCGACAAAGACGTCGCAGCCGGCGGGTCCTTCGATGGCCAACGAGCCCTTCTGCACGACGAGGTTCACGTTTTCGGTGCCGCCGGCCTTGACCGTCACCACGCGCTTGATGCTCGTGCCGGCGCCTTTGCCGACAACGGTGTGCTTGCCGGGTGTGGCTTCGACGGTGGCGCTGCCGTTGCCGACGTCTTTGCCGTCGACGCTCAGGGCCAGCGCGGGCTCTGATGAGATGGCGATCTTGCCGGGGCCTTTGGGCACCGGCTTTGGCACCTCGGCGTTCTTCTGCCCGGTGCCACCCGCCGCTGTGTTCGTCGGCGTCAGCGGCTGCAGGGGCGGCTCGGTCGGCGTTGGCGGTGCCACGACGACGGCAGGCGGCGCCACCACGACGGCCGGCGGAGGAGGCGCCACCACCGCGGGGGGCGGCTGGCGCATGACGAGGACGATGATGAGCGCCAGGGCGACGCCGCCAAAGATGCCGATGCCGACCAGCAACCCGGCGGGCGTCTTGTAGACGACCTGCGGCGCCGGCGCCGATGCCGACGGCGCCATCGGCAACGGCGCCATCTTTTGCGGCGGCGCGCGCAGGGGCACGCGCAGCGACGTGTCGGTGGCCTCGTCGAGCATCGAGCGCAGCGGCGGCGTCGTCTGGTTCGCCGCCCACGACGGCGGCGCCACCGGCGACGGCGTCGGCTCGAGCGCCTGCCGCTCGGTTGTCGGCCGCTCGGAAGTTGGTCGGTCAAACGTGCGCTGCACGAGGGCCGAGGCCGAGGCCGCGGCGTGCAGATCGCCGGGGCTCAACAGGTCGTCGTCGGCGAGCATCGGCAGGTCGTCGACCTTTTGACCGGTGCGGGCTTCGACGTCGGCGTCGTCGGGGGTGGCCGCGCGGTCTTTGCGGGTGACCTGCAGCTCGATGGGAATCTCGTCGAGCAGGCGGCCCGTCGGCTGCGGCGGCTCCTTCTGGGCCTTGCGCAACATCTGGATGCGCGTGGCGCGCGGCACGGCCCCCGGCGGGAACAGCTCGTCGAGGTAGCGCTTGACGTCGCCCTCGTTGGCCGGCTCGCAGTGCTCGAACAGATCCATGCGCAGGTCGAGGGCGTTGCTGTAGCGCTCGCTCGATCGCTTCTTGGTGGCCTTGAGCACGACCTCGCCCATGGCCGCGGTGACGCCGACGAGCGACGGTGCGCTGAGGTCGTCTTTCATCATGGCTTCGGCGAGGTCTTTGTCGCCCGAGAACGGCGCCTTGCCGGTGAGCGCTTCGTAGAGCACGCAGCCCAGGGCATAGACGTCGGAGCGCACCGTGGCCGACTCCCGCCCGCCGACGATTTGTTCGGGTGCGGTGTACGTGTCGCGCGTGATGAGGCCGGTCTGGCCCTTCTTGCGAAAGCTGTCGGCGAGGACCTGGGCGCCGTAGCCGGTCACCTTGGCCATGCCGGCGAAGCTGATCTGCAAGGTCTCGGGGCGCACGCCGCCGTGCACCCACGGTTTGCCGCTCTCGCTCTCGCCGAGCTCGTGGGCGTAGTGCACGCCCATGGCGGCGTCGGCGACCAGGGCGACGGCGATGTTGGGCGGCAGCGGCTTCTTCAGCGTCTGGGCCCGGCGGTAGACCGACCGCAGGGACTCGGCGTCGGCGTACTCGACGACGCGGGCGTAGCCCTCTTCGAGCCGGGCGATGCCCATGACGCCGATGACGTTCACATGATCGATCTCGCCGGCCAGCACCGTCTCGCCCCACACCTTGCGAAAGGCGTCTTTGTCGACGACGAGCTCGTCGGGGATGAAGACAAAGACGGCGGGCTTGAGCAGCGGACCGGCGGGCCCCCGACCGTGCACGCAACCGAGAAAGGCTTGCGAGCCGAAGCCGCCCATCAGGGGGCCGAGGACCGAGAACTCGCGGGCTTCCTTCAAAACAACCTCTGGTTCGCGACGCGGCACCGCGGCCAGGGTGGCGCCTCTTCCGCAGGGAAAAGGAGCCGCACGGACCCGTGGCCGGTCGCCTGCCGAAAACACCGCATCATCGTTGGCGGTTATCGTCGTCGTCAAACTACAAGTGACTCAAGGTCGGCTCGCTCGGCGGGCCCAGAGGGAGACTGCACATGGCCCACGTGATCGAAGAGGCGAAGTCTGGCCGCGCGTCGTGCCGAACCTGCAAGAAGCCCATCGCCAAGGGCGAGCTGCGGCTGGGCGAAGAGGTGGCCAACGCCTTTTCCGCCGGCGACACGACGCACCAGTGGCACCACCTGCCGTGCGCCGCCAAGAAAAAGCCGTTGGTGCTCGAAGACGCGCTGAAGACCACCGACGTCGCCGTCCCCGAAAAAGCCGCGCTCGAAAAAGAGATCGCCGCCAACAAGAAGAACGCCAAGCCCGAGACGTTCCCGTACGCCGAGCGGGCCAAGACGTCGCGCTCGACGTGCTTGTCGTGCAGCGAGTCCATCGAGAAGGGCACGCTGCGCGTCGCTGTTGAGCGCGAGCTCGACACCGGCAGCTTCGTCACCAAGGGCGCCGGCTACCTGCACGCGGCCTGCGCCACCGATTGGATCGCCGAGAACCAGCCAGACGCCCTCAACGGCGGCGGCACCGCCGCTGGAGCCCCCGCGGGCGCCTCCGCTGTCGACGCGAAAGCTGGCGACGCGAAAGCTGGCGGCGCGAAAGCGGGCGGGCTGCTCACAGCGATCAAGGCCAACTCCACCAACCTCGACGCCGCCGACATCGATGCTCTCCAAGCCGAGCTGTCTGACGGTGCAGCCGACGGCGCCGTCGACGACGCGAGCGCATGACGGGCGACGTGCCGGCCCTGGTGGCGACCGAGAACGAGACGGCGCGCGAGGTGCTGTTCGACGGCGCGAGCCCATTCCAGCGCGTGTTCGTCGTCGAAGAAGGGGGCCAGCGCGTGCTGCGCTTCGACGACGTCGCCGGCAACGATCAGAGCGCGCTCGATCCGGCGAACCCCGATCGCGTGGTCTTTGAGTACGTGCGCCTCGCGGGCCTCGCGCTGCGCCTCGTCGAGCAGCCGCGCCGCGCGCTGGTCATCGGCCTCGGCGGCGGCGCGTTCCCGCGGCTGTTGCTGCAGCAGAGCCCGAAGATCGCCGTCGACGCCGTCGAGATCGACCCCGTCGTCGTCGACGTCGCCCGCCGCTTCTTCCACGTGCCCCGGACGCCGCGGCTGCACATCGTCACCGCCGACGGCGTCTTGTTTCTGCACGACGCCGCCGCACCCAGAACCGGCACGGCAAAGACGGAGCCGTGGGACATCGTGTTGCTCGATGCGTTTTCCGGAAACGGCATCCCGCCCGCGCTGTCGTCAAAGTCCTTCTTCGACGATGCCCGCGCCGTGCTGGCCGAGCGCGGCGTGGCGGTCTTGAACATCGCGCTCATGCTCCCCGCCGACGTGGAGCTGATCACGGGCCGCTTCGCCGAGGCGTTCCCCGGCTGCGTCGTCGTGACCGGCAAGAACGAAGACAACCGCGTGTTGTTCGGCGGGCGGGTGCCGGTCGATCCCGAGGCCCTGCGCGTGGCGGCGCTGACGTCGGTGGCGCACCTGCCCTACGACGCCCACCTCGACGTCGAGAGCATCAAGCGCTGCCCGGCGGTTCCAAAGGAACCGCCGGCAAAGACGCCGACAAAGGCGCCGGTCAAGACGCCGGCGGGCAGGATGAGCCCCGCGCGCTGACGTCGTCGTCGTCGTCGTTGTCGTTGTCGTCGTCGTGAGGGC
>JBKJNL010000506.1:0-5778 GCA_046593615.1 Myxococcota bacterium
GACAAAGACAAAGACAAAGACAAAGACAAAGACAAAGACAAAGACAAAGACAAAGACAAAGACAAAGACAAAGACAAAGACAAGGACAAGGGCGGCAAGAAGGGCAAGGACAAATGAGCAATCCAATGACGAAGCTGACCCTCGCCCTGTGCGCCACCGCGGCGCTCGCCCTCGCCTGCAAAGGAGAGGAACCGCCGCCGCCGATGCCCACGGCGCCGGTCAAGGCCGCGCTGCCCCCGGCGACGCCGGCCCAGGTCGCTGCTGGCGCCGACATTGCGCCTGAACAGGCCGACCTGGTGGCCGCGGCGCTGGAAAAAGAGATCGCCGACGACCTCGCTGCCGAAGAACCCTGACGGCCCGCCTGCACGCCGCAGAAGCGAGCGTCGTCGCGCACCAACGACACAGAGAAGCCACGGCCACCCGCGGCTTCTTTGTTTTCGCTCGCCCGGAACTGCCTGGGGACCCGCGCTGCGCCCGCTCTGCACAGGCCCGGCACCGTTGCCGCGTCGCGTCGCCGCTGGTAGCCCCGTCGGCGTCGTCGTCGACGGAGAACCACCATGTCCAGCAAGCACACCGGCTCTGAATTGCGCTCCCGCTTCCTCTCGTACTTCGAGAAGAACGGGCACCACGTTGCGAAGTCGTCGCCGCTCGTTCCACAGGGCGACGCCACGCTGCTGTTCACGAACGCCGGCATGGTGCAGTTCAAGGATGTCTTCACCGGCCGCGAGACCCGCGACTACAAGCGGGCGACGTCGTCGCAGAAGTGCGTGCGGGCCGGCGGCAAGCACAACGACCTCGAGAACGTCGGCCGCACCGCACGACACCACACTTTTTTCGAGATGTTGGGCAACTTCTCTTTTGGCGATTACTTCAAGGAAGGCGCTATCGAGTATGCATGGGGATTCCTGACCAAAGACCTTGGAATCGACCCCAAGCGCTTGAGCGTCACCGTCTTCGAAGGCGACGCCCAGACCCCCGCCGACGAGGAGGCCGAGCGCCTGTGGCGCAAGATCGCCGGCAACGGCATCGGCATCACGCGCCACAGCGCCAAGGACAATTTCTGGCAGATGGGTGACACCGGTCCGTGCGGTCCGTGCACCGAAATCCATTACGACCGCGGCGAAGTCAAAGGAACGTTCGGCGGCGACGACCCCGAAGGCGACCGCATTCTTGAAGTGTGGAACTGCGTCTTCATGCAGTACGAGCGCAAGACCGATCGCTCGCTGGTGCCGCTGCCTGCTCCGTCGGTGGACACCGGCATGGGCCTCGAGCGCCTGGCGATGGTCATGGGCGGCTATGCCTCGAATTACGATACAGATTTGTTGCGCCCGCTGGTCGGGTTCTCGGAAGAGCGCCTCGGCAAGAAGTACACCTCGACCGACGGCGCCGACGACGTCGCCATGCGCGTCATCGCCGACCACGCCCGCACCACCGCGTTCTTGATCGCCGACGGCGTGCTGCCCGGCAACGTCAACCGCGACTACGTGCTGCGCTCGATCATGCGCCGCGCCATCCGCTTCGGTGACCAGCTCGGCTTCAAGGACGCGTTCTTTGCCGACGTCGTCGCCCGCGTCGCCGACATCTTTGGCACGCACTACCCCGAGCTCTCGGCCGCCGCGGCGCTGACGCAGAAGGTCGTCTCGCGCGAAGAAGACGCCTTTCGCGACACCCTGCAAAAGGGCCTGCAGCTGTTCGCCGTGGCCACAAAAGACATGGGTGCGCAGGGCGTTCTCGACGGCGGCGTCGTGCACAAGCTGAAGGAGACCTACGGCTTCCCGCCCGACCTGACGGCGGTGCTGCTGAAGGAGCGCGGCCTCAGCTACGACGAGGCCGGCTACAAAAAAGCCGAAGACGCCCACGCCGAAGCCTCGACGAGCGACGACTCGTTCAAGGCCGACGGCACCGGCGACATCTGGAAGACGCTGCGCCAGAAGCACGGCGCCACCGAATTCCTCGGCTACGACGCGAACACCGCCAGCGACGCCAGGGTGCTGGCCATCGTCAAAGACAACGCCACCGTCACGCAGCTCGGCAGCGGCGAGCAGGGCTTCGTGCTGCTCGACAAGACCCCGTTCTACGGTGAGAGCGGCGGGCAGGTCGGCGACATGGGCCACCTCAAGGCCAAGGGCGGCATCGCCTCGGCCGACGTCGACGACACCAAGAAGCTGGCCGAGCTGCACGTGCACGCGGTGGCCGTCAAAGAAGGCACCATCAAGGTCGGCGACCTCGTCGACGCCACCGTCGACAACGCTGCCCTCGACCGCACAAAGAAGAACCACTCGGCCACGCACCTGCTGCACTTCGCCCTGCGCAAGGTGCTCGGCGACCACGTCGTGCAGAAGGGGTCGCTCGTCGACCCCGACCGCCTGCGCTTCGACTTCGCGCACTTCGAGGCCATGACCCGCCCGCAGGTCGAGCAGGTCGAAGACATCGTCAACGACATGGTGCTCGAGAACGTCGACGCCGCAGTCGAGAACATGGGTTACGACGACGCCAAGCAGAAGGGCGCCATGGCGCTGTTCGGCGAGAAGTACGGCGACAAGGTGCGCGTCGTCGCCTTTCACACCGCCGTGCGCGGCCCCAGCGTCGAGCTGTGCGGCGGCAGCCATGTGCGCCGCACCGGCGACATCGGCCTGTTCAAGATCACGAGCGAAGGACCGCTGGCCGCCGGCATCCGCCGCATCGAGGCTGTGACCGGAAAAGG
This sequence comes from Myxococcota bacterium, assembly GCA_046593615.1. Classification (GTDB taxonomy): domain Bacteria; phylum Myxococcota; class UBA727; order UBA727; family VGSZ01; genus VGSZ01. The sequence continues at coordinate 2,705 of JBKJNL010000506.1, forward strand.
CGCGCTCGAGTGGGCCCGCAGACAATCCCATGTGCTTTCGGATCTGGCGCGCACCTTCAAGAGCAGCGTCGACGACGTACCGGCGCGAGTCGAGAAGCTCAATGAGACGCTGAAGGAGACAAACGGCGAGCTTCAGAAGTACAAGGAAAAGGCTTCGGCGGCTTCGGCGGCTTCGGCGTCGTCGGGCGCGATCGACATCAAGGGGCTCAAGCTGCTGGCCATCAAGGCCGAAGGCATGGACCCCAAGGGCCTCGACGACTACGCCGACAAGCTGCGCGACCAGGTCAAGAGCGGCGTCGTCGTCGTCGGCATCCCCGACGGCGACAAGGTGACCATCCTCGTGGCTCTCACCGCCGACGTGGCAAAGGCCGGCAAGCTCAACGCCGGCAACATGATCAAGGAGCTCGCGCCCATCCTCGGCGGCAAGGGCGGCGGCAAGGCCGAGCGGGCAAAGGCAGGCGGCACCAAACCCGAGATGCTCGACGAGGCCTTGCTCAAGGCCCGGGCCCTCGTCGAAGCCGCGCTCGCCTGACCCGGCTGACCTGAGCTCACGACGTGGCCAAGACGAAAAAAGACCTCCTGCCGTTCTTGAAGGTGGCGGCGGCGACGCTCGACATCTCGACGCGCATCGTCGTGCGTGACCGGCTGGGGCGGCTGCAGTCGCAGCACGTCGACGACCTGCTCGACATCTGGCACCGCCGCGTGTTCGCCGCGGGCGAGGGCACCCTCGAGGTCCACGGGCTCGAGCACGTGCGAGATGCCGCGCGCGGTCCTTCGGTGCCGGGCGCGCCGCCCACGCGCTCCTACGTGGTGATGACCAACCACCAGTCGCTGCTCGACGTGCCGACGGTCATCGCCACGTTCCCTGGTCGCATCCGCATGGTGGGCAAGCGCGAGCTCGGCGAGGTGCCCGTTTGGGGTCACGCCATGAAGGCCGCCGGCATCGTCTTTGTCGATCGCGGCAACCGCGCGCAGTCGATCGCCGCGCTCGACGGTGCCAAGCAGCAGCTGCGCGATGGGGTGTCGATCTGGATCGCTCCCGAGGGCACGCGCGGGCGCACCGGTGAGCTGCAGCCGCTGAAGAAGGGCGGCTTCCACCTCGCCCGGCAGCTCGGCGCGCCCATCGCCCCGGCGTGGATCACGGGCACGAGAGAGATCATCTCGCCCGATGGCTTCGCCGTCGTGAAGGGCGGCCACGTCGTCATCCGCTATGGCCAGCCCATCGAGACCGATCCCCGTCTGGGCGGCGTGCGGGGCGAGGACGACATCGCCGAGCTGATGTTCCGCGTCGAGACTGCGTTGCAGAAGCTGAAGTCGGACGCGGACACGGCAGCGCTGTCTTCTGCGTCTCCGTCGTCGTCGTCGTCGTCGAAGTCGGGCTAGCCGCCACCGCAGACGGCGATCGCGTCGCAGCGGTTTTCGAGCAGGCAGCGGTTCTCGCGGTAGACGCGCCCCGGGTCCTGGCGCGCGAGCACCTGGCAGCTCCTGGCGCATTCGTCGTCGTGGTCGTGGTCGCCGGCGCATTCGCCGCGCTTCCAGCAGGCTTCGGCGCAGCTGCAGGCGACGGCGTCGAGGCAGCTGTCGGCTTCGGCGAGGCAGTAGTCCATCGTCGTCGGCTTGCGCACGTCGCGCTCGGCCTCGCACGAGCGCTCGACGCAGGTGCCGGCGTCGCGCAGCGTGCAGCGCTCTTCGAGGTCGCAGGCGAAGCCGCAGGCCACGCGCTTGACGCCGCTCTTCATCAGCCACGGCGACCGCGGTGCGGTCGATGGCGGGCCCGCCTCCTTGGCCCCGGCGGACGGGCCGTCGCGCTCGAGTTGGTCGCGCGCTCCGACCGCGTCGGCTTTCTCGCTGGCCACCCCTTCGGCGCGAGGCGCGCTCTGGGCCGCGGGCGCGCTCTCCGGGGGCGCTCCCGCCGAGGCGGTCTCCGCCGGGGCGCTGCGGGTCGACAAGACCAGCAGCGCCAGCACCGCGGTGGCGACCAGCACGACGACGACGACGACGATGATCGAGCGGGAGCGCACCGGCGCAGCCTACTCCGGCAACAGGAACGCGATGAGCGCGCCGAGGTCGTCGTCGGACAACGCCTCGCTGGAGAACGGCGGCATGTTGCCGCCGACGCCAAAGAACGGGCCGTGGCGCACCTTTTCGATGAGCACGACGTCGACGGGGAAGCCGATGTCGGCGGCGAATTCTGTGCTGCTCTCGGGCACGATCGAGATGAGGTTGTTGAGGCGGCCAGCGCCGGTGTGCGGCGCGCCATGGCAGGCCTGGCAGGCCTGGTTCCACACGGTCTCGCCGCGCCGCGGATCGCCGCGGGCCAGGCTGGTGACGTTCTCGACGACGGTGAGGGGCAGCGCGGGCGCTGCGCGGTCGGGCGAGATCGACAGCAGGTACTCGTAGAGCGCGCGGCCGCGCAGGTCGTCGTCAGCGAGCGGCGCCTCGCGCATGAAGAACACCAGGCACTCGTCGACGGCGGCGCGCAGGGTCGGTGATTGTCCGCCCCACCACGTCGGGCGGAACACGCTGTCGGTCAGCGGGTGGCCGGCAAAGATGCGGTCGCCGCCGCTGCCAGCGTCGTTGTTGTCGCCGTCGTCGTGGCAGGTGCTGCACGAGAACGAGTTGAATTCGCTGCTCGACAGGCGCGGATCGCGGAACAGCTGACGGCCGACATCTTGGGCCGGCACCGGCTGGCTGCAGGCGCCCACCAGCGTCGCGACGACGACGACGACGAAGACCACACCGGGCCTGATGAAAGAGGCGATGCGGGTCACGGCTTCACCTGCAGCGCCAGGTCATCGGGGAAGCGCCCGACCAGCACCCGGCCGAGGACCTCGCCGCTCTCGCGATCGAGGGCGATGACCGCGCCGGGATCGCGCTGGTTGCCTTCGCAGACGACGATGACGTGCGTGTCGTCGTCGATGAAGCGCACGGCGTGGGGCCGCTCGCACACGTCGGGCGCCAGCAGCGTGAAGCCGGTGATGGTGCCGGCGGCGCGTCCGTCGGCGTCGATGAAGACCACGCCGTCGGTGTCTTGCGTGGCGACCGCCAGGGTGCCGTCGCTGGCCGAGGCGCCA
>JBKJNL010000083.1:0-5552 GCA_046593615.1 Myxococcota bacterium
CCATCTTGGTCGCCAGCGAGACGTCGGCGAAGCTGTTGAAGCCGAGCAGCTTCGCCTTTTGGGCGCGCAGCTCGAGGATGCGGGCGACCAAGATGGCCAAGTCGACGGCCGAGGTGCACAAGCTGCTCGACGAGCTGCGCGGGGTCTCGCTCGACGTCGCCAGAGAGGAACTGCGTGAGCTCGAGCGGTTCTCCGACAGCGACCGGGCCGGCGCGCCGCTCTTGCACTGGGACATCGAGTACTGGGCCGAGAAGCTCCGCGAGCAGCGCTACGCGTACTCGGAAGAAGAGCTGCGCAAATACTTCGCGTTCCCCGCCGTGCTCGACGGCTTGTTCGCCGTGGTGAAGCGCTTGTTCGGCGTCGACGTCAGCGACGACACCCGCAGCGTCGAGCGCTGGCACGACGACGTGCGCTTCTTCCGGGTCACCCGCGACGTCGACGGCGTCCGCCAGCCGGTGGCCGCGTTCTTCCTCGACCCCTACTCGCGCCCCGCCGACAAGCGCCCGGGCGCGTGGATGGACGACTGCGTCGCGCGACGCTCGAACAAAGACGGCACCACGCGGCTGCCGGTCGCCTACCTCGTGTGCAACATGCCGCCGCCGCCGCGCTCGAGCGAAGCCGGTGCCGTCGACAAGCCGGCGCTGCTGCCGTTTCGCGACGTCGAGACGCTGTTCCACGAGTTCGGCCACGGCCTGCAGCACATGTTGACCAACGTCGCCGACGTCGACGCCAGCGGCATCCGCGGGGTCGAGTGGGACGCCGTCGAGCTGCCCTCGCAGTTCATGGAGAACTGGTGCACCGACGACGCCACCGTCATGGGCTTCGCGAAGCACACCGACACCGGCGCGCCCCTGCCGCAAGAGCTGCTCGAGAAGCTCAAGGCCCAGAAGAAGTACCGGCAGGCCTCGATGATGATGCGGCAGCTGATGTTCGCCACCGTCGACCTCGAGCTGCACCAGGGAACCATGAAGCCCGGCGAGACCGCTTTCGACGTGCAGCGGCGCGTGGCCGAAAAGAATGCCGTGCTGCCCGTGCTCGACGAGGATCGCTTCCTCTGCAGCTTCAGTCATATCTTTGCTGGTGGCTACGCCGCCGGGTACTACAGCTACAAGTGGGCCGAGGTCTTGAGCGCCGACGCGTTCGCCGCCTTTGAAGAAGCCGCGGCCGCCGCGCCCTCGGAAGGGCCGGCCGAGGTCGACGCCAGAATCCGCGCGGTGGGCGCGCGGTTCCGCGACACCGTGCTGGGGCTCGGCGGCAGCGCCCACCCGCTCGAAGTCTTTCAGCAGTTCCGCGGCCGCGCGCCGTCGACAGAGGCGTTGTTGCGACACGCCGGCCTCAAGCGCGCCTCCTGAAACGCGTGCCCCACGACCGGCTCCGGTGGCGGCTCCGGTGGCGGCTCGTCGACGCGGTCGTCGGTGCCGTCGTCGCGGTCGCGTTGTCGGGGCCGTTGACGGGCTGCGGCACCCCCTCCGGCGCCGCGGCCAACGGGCCGTCAGAGCCCCCGCTGCCACCCGGCCGCACCATCGTCGTGCAGCCCGGCGACACGCTGCGCGACATCGCCGCCGACGCCGGCCTCGACGTCGCCGAGATCGTCGAGGTCAACGGCCTGCACGACCCCGACGACATCGCCGCCGGCCAGGTGTTGTTCTTGCCCGCCCGCGACGCGCCGGCCGCGACCGGCGCGGATGCGACGTCTGCATCAACGTCGGCATCAACGTCGGCATCAACGTCTGGGCCAACGACGAAGCCGTCGACGTCGGGGGCGGCGACGTTGTCGTGGCCGGTCGACGGCCTGGTGCTCCGCGATTTTTCGACGACGAAGCCGACGACGAAGAAGACGAAGCCCGGCTACGACGGCATCCTCATCGCCGCGCCGGCCGGGACCCCCGTCAAGGCCGCCGCCGGCGGCGTCGTCGCCTATGCCGGCACCCAGGGCGAAGCCACCGGCATCTTTGTCGTCGTCGACCACGCCGGCGATCTGGTCACCGTCTATGCGCACTTGAAGAACGCGGCGGTCAAGGTGGGCCAGACCGTTGCGCAAGGCGACGTCGTCGGCGAGATCGGCGCGTCCGGCTTGTCGGGGGTTTCGCCCCGCGTGCAGTTCCAGGTGCGGCGCAAACAAGCCCCCATCGATCCGCTGCCCCTGCTGCCACCCTGACCCCTGGCCTGACCTCTTGACGCCGAGCGCCGCCGATGCCGACCCACAAAGCTTCTTTGTCAGAGCCCCTGCAGCGCGCGTTCGCCCTGGTGCGCGACGTGCCGAACTTCCCAAAGAACGGGATCCTGTTTCGCGATGTGACGCCGCTGTTGCAGAACGCCGAAGCGCTGCAGGCGGTCGTCACCGCGATGGCGGCCCCGTGGAAGGGCCAGGTCGACGTCGTCGCCGGCATGGAATCGCGGGGCTTCATCTTTGGCACCGGCCTGGCGCTGGCGCTCGGCACCGGGTTCATCCCCGTGCGCAAGAAGGGCAAGCTGCCGTTCAAGACCGAGAGCATCGGCTACGGCCTTGAGTACGGCACCGACCAGCTCGAGCTGCACGTCGACGCCTGCCGCCCCGGACAGCGCGTGCTCATCTGCGATGACCTCATCGCCACCGGCGGCACCGCGCAAGCCACCGCGTCCCTCATCGACCGCGTCGGCGGCGTCGTCGCCGGCTATTCGTTCTTGATCGAGCTGGTCGAGCTGGCGGGGCGCAAGAAGCTCGGCCACCACAAGATCGAGGCGCTCTTCCGCTACTGACGCAGTGCCCGCTCAGTGCCCGCTCAGTGCCCGCGCAGTGACACCATGAAAAGAAAACAGGACGCCCGGGGGCGTCCTGTTTTCTTTGGTCGGAGCGACAGGATTTGAACCTGCGACCCCTTGACCCCCAGTCAAGTGCGCTACCAAGCTGCGCCACGCTCCGTCCGAGAAGTCTGGTATCTGGGTGCCACCCACCCTGTCAACGACAACGAGGACCACTGCGTGATCAAGAAGCTCATCTTCGTTGTCCTGATCCTGGTCGTGGTCGTTGGTGGCGGCACCTGCCTGCAGCCGTGGACGACCGAGTACGAGGTCAAGACGGCCGCCAAGATCGCCTGCAACGACTACATCCGGGTCGTGAAGGGCTACGGAGACCCCAAGTGGGCCGAGGGGTTCGTCAGACGGGCGTCCATCGCTGGCGTGAAGCTCAAAGAGGGCCAGTACGCCTTTGACTTCAAGGACAACCCGGGCGCCTCGACCCACCGTTGCAACTACAAGATCGCCTGGCGCTCGACGACGCCGTGGTTCGGCCTGAGCGACTTCTTCCCCGACATCCCGCCCCTGCGGCAGGTGCACCGCCTCGACAGCTTCCACGAGCTGCCGAAGTCTTTTTGATGCTCCTCGATCCCGGCCTCCTGTCGCGCCTCATCGGCCGTGCCCTGTCCCGCGGCGGCGACTTCGCCGAGGTCTACGTGCAGCGCCGCAAGAGCGTCGGCTTCGCCCTCGACGACGGCGTCTTGCGCGATGCCTCCGCCGGCCGCGATTTCGGTGTCGGCGTTCGCGTCGTGCGCGGCGCCGCCGTGACCTACGCCTGGTCCGACGACACCTCCGACGCCGCCCTGCTCGCCTGCGCCGATGCCGCCGCCCACGTCGAGGGCGCCGCCGGATCGCCCGTTGTCATCGCCCGACCGCTGGCCCCCCGCGGGCGCCCCGGCCACGCCGACCCGCAGCGGCCGCCGGGCGACGTGCCGCTCGAGCGGCGCGCCACCCTCGTGCGCCGCGCCGACGACGCCGCCCGGGCCGCCGCCGCCCGCGCCGGCGCGTCGCTCGTGCAGGTCGCCTGCAGCTACGCCGACGTCGACGAAGACGTGCTCATCGCCAACTCCGAAGGCCTCGTCGTCGCCGACCGCCGCTGCCTGTGTCGCTTGAGCGTCGAGGTCATCGTCGACGACACCTCAGGCGGCGTCCGGGGCGGGGCCGGCCAGCGTCGCACGGGCACAGCCGGCGGCGGGTCGCGCGTCGGCCTCGACCACTACGACCACGCCGGCCAGTCGCCCGAAGCCGCCGGCGAAGAAGCCGTGCGCATGGCGGTCGCGCAGCAGGGCGCGCGACCCGCGCCCCGCGGTGATGGCGTCGTCGTGCTCGGTCCGGCGTCGTCGGGCGTGCTGTTGCACGAGGCCGTCGGCCACGGCCTCGAAGCCGACTTCATCAGAAAGAAGAGCTCGCTGTTCACCGGGCGCCTCGGCGAGAAGGTCGCCAGCGAGCTGTGCACCGTCGTCGACGACGGCACCCTGCCCGGCAAGCGCGGCTCGCTCAACGTCGACGACGAAGGCACCCAGACCTCGCGCACCGTGCTGATCGAGCGCGGCGTGCTCAAGGCCTATCTGTCGGATCGCCTGAACGCCCAGCTGCTCTCGATGGAGCGCACCGGCAACGGACGACGACAAAGCTTTCGGCACCCGCCGATGCCCCGCATGACCAACACGTTCATGACCGCCGGCCACGACGACCCCGCCGACATCCTGCGTGAGGTCAAGAGCGGCCTCTACTGCAAGGCCGTCGGCGGCGGCCAGGTCGACATCGCCAACGGCTCCTTCGTCTTCGAGGTCAGAGAGGGCTACCTCATCGAAGACGGCAAGCTGACGTCGCCGGTGCGCGGCGCCACCCTCGTCGGCAACGGACCCGAGACGCTGTCGCGCATCACCCGCGTCGGCCACGACGCCGAGCTCGACCCCGGCGTCTACACCTGCGGCAAAGAAGGCCAGAGCGTGCCCGTCGGCGTCGGCCTGCCCACGGTGCGCATCGACGGCATCACCATCGGGGGCACAGGATGAGCGGCACCCACGGCCAGAACAGCGGGCACGGCAACGGGCACGGGCACGGGCACAGCAGCGGCAAAGTGCCGTCGTCGCCGCCGTCGCCCCGCGACGATCGCACCTGGGCCGAAGACCTCGCCAACGCCCTCGTCGACGCCGCTCGCAAGCACGGCGCCACCGCCTGCGACGCCACCGTCGGGTTGTCGGCGAGCTTGACCGCCTCGGCCAGAGACGGCGCCATCGAAGACGTCACCCGCAGCCAGAGCCGCTCCGCCGCGGTGCGCGTGCTGGTCGACGGCAAGATGGGCTTCGCCACGTCGTCCGACGCCCCCGTCGACGCCGCCGACATCGACGAGATGGTGCGGGCCGCCATCGGGCTGGCGCGCCTGTCGTCGTCGTCGCCGCACAACGTCGTGCTGCCGGGCGCGCCCATGACCGCCAACGAGGTCCGCGCCGCCGGCGACGCCCTCGCCACCTGGGACGAAGCGACCTCGCTGCTCGACCCGGCCTGGGTCACGGCCCAGGCGTTGGCCTGCGAGCGCATCGTGCGGGGCCACGACGGCATCGCCGGCGTCCGCGACGTCTCCGCCGGGGTGCGGCGTGGGTTGTTCGCCCTGGCGACCTCCACGGGCTTCCTGGGCTCGCTCCGCGGCACCACCGCCCAGCTGTCGTGCTCGGCCATTGTCGAAGACGCACAGGCTGCTGGCGGCAGCGGCGGCGGCGGCGGCAAGAAGCAGGTCGACAGCTGGTGGCGCGCGCCTGCGACCACCAGCTGTC